>NZ_JAPVYF010000016.1:0-53297 GCF_041431705.1 Streptococcus sp. 27098_8_74 | reverse complement strand
TAGCTTGTGGGGTGATTTTTTGTGTAGCGAATGAATGCAACTTTTAAATACAAAGGTCGAAGTATTCGTATTTGTCTTTCGACAAGTTCCCTTAACCACATAACCCTATTTCTCTAGCCAAAAGAACGCTTGGTTTAACATCTCTTTTGCTTGACCAATCATACACGGTCCATGAGAAATAATAATATTCTTAGGTTCCCATTTCTTTATTTTGTGGTAGCTCCTCAAAGCTTGTTTTTTGCCAAATAAGAAGCTCATTCTTAAATCTCTTGGTGTTTTACCATTTGGATGGTGATTATCACCTATTTTAAAAAGTAGCTTTTCAAAAAGCGATAATTTCTCAGTTTCTATGTTTTCAATAAGATCCGTTAAAATCAAAGTTGAACTTTCAGTATGGAAAAAAACAACCTCTTTTACATAAAAACTTCCCTCAAATGTTGTAAAACAAATTTCTTCGTTCCAATTGGCCTTGCTTAATTCCTGACCATAATCCAAACTCATTCCCGATTTTCTGGCACGCTTTTGAACACCACTAGCTAGCCAAACTTTTGCTTCAGGAAATAGTTGATGCCATTCATCTATATAACTATAATGTAAGACATTTGGAGCAATAAGGTGTTTTACCTCACCCAATTGCTTGATTTCAAAAAGCAAATTGTCACTAGGCTTAATCGGTGAATGCACCCAAATACCACCATTCTTCAAACGGATAACCGTCATTCTAGTTGAAAAAGGCACTTTGAATAATTTGAAATCCATCTGTACTTCTTCCCCATCTACAATCCATAGGTTATCTGCTATCTTTTTTAAGGAATTGAGGGGACTATATTTTTTGACTTCCATGAGACTCTGCTTTCTAAATTAATAAAGTATAATCAATCATTATTCTCCAAAAATGGAACAACCAAGTCAATCCACTCTTGAGGTAGGTAGGCTGATAAATAGCCGTGATTATAGCCTTTTGCCTCAAACAAGATAGTGTTGGGATGCAGCTGCTGAAATAATCTAGCTGATTCTTTAACACATTTCAATTCTTTTTCGCCATAAATATAGAGAGCCTGTGCTTTACTTTTTGAAATCCTACTCTTCAACTTATAATGCCCCATATAGGTTTTATAGATAGTCACTAATGTTTTGATAGGTGTCCTTGGCATATCCTCCATATAATAATTTTTTATCTCGTCTGGGTAAGCTAATTGGGGATAGAATTTATTCATTAAGCTTAACTGAAGTTTACAAGAGGATTTACTAAACATCAGTTTACCAAATAAAGATACCAACAAGATGCTAAATCTCGCCAACCTTGGTTGAGGAATACAGATACTTCCGTCTATGATAGCTTTCTCAGCTATATCGCTATCTAAGGACAATATCTCCATAGCAATTTGACCTCCAAGTGAAACTCCACCTAAAGCAAATACTTTCCCACCACAGTTTTGTCGAACATAATCTAGAATTTCCTGTGCCAAATCTTCCGTTGATATATAATCCTCTTGATACTCTTCTCCGTGTCCATTAAGTGTAGGTAAAATGACATGGTAATTATGAGACAGGAGACGAGCTTGTCTAAGATAATTCCACCAAGAGCTACCCCCACCATGTATCAATAAAATGGGAGGTAAATTTTTATCACCAAACTCATGAAATTTCATATTTGATACCCTCCAAAATGTCTCATATTGCCAGTACCATACTCGTCTTGAAAGCTATGTTCACCTTTATTATTCTACTATTTACTCTGCTTAGCTCTGTTACAAGTAAGAGAGACAATATCGCAACCTACCTAGTCAAGGCCAAATTCCTTTCTCGCATCAGCTAGAGAAGAGACTTTACCTTGAATAATTTCCTGATGCCCGACTAAAATTTTCTTTTTCAAATCCTCAAAAGCCACTTGATACGTTGCCTCTGGAAAATCACTAGACACATATTTGCTTTGGTTAACCATTATATTTTCCATTTTTCTAAGCGTTCTATTTTGTATATATTTATTGTAACATGAAGAAGAAATATGATTCAGATAAAAATATCAAATGACTTACCATAAAAAGCCCTGTCACCAAGGCTTTTCATTCTACACATTTTCTAGGCCTCACAAGCAGTGATACCGCTTCAACATGTCGTGCTAGTATACTCCTATATTATAGAACGAAAGAGAATTACACACTCAACTCAAACAACTTATAAAACTCACCTCTCCTATCCATCAAGTCACCAAAAGAACCATCTTCAACAATGACGCCACCTTTCATAAAGAGAATTCTATCGTATTTTTTCAAAATGTTCTCATTCAACTTGTGGGTTACTACAAGTGCAGTCAAATCTTGAATATCCAGGATTGAATTTTCAATTTCAGTAGTTACTTGATTATCCAAAGATGAGGTAGCCTCATCCAATAATAAGATTGGTGTTTTTCGAATTAAGGCACGCGCAATACTAAGTCTTTGTTTTTGTCCGCCAGATAGATTTGAGCCATTCTCTCCACATAAAGCTTGTAGACCAGATTCATTTTCTAAAACATAACTTTCTAAACCTGACTGCTGTACCGCTTGCTTTATTTCCTCATCAGTGAAGAATTGATTAAGAGTAATATTTGCTCTTAAAGTATCATCAAAGATATAAACGTCTTGTTGAACAATAGTCATTAAGTTATAAAGGCTCCCTGCTGAAATAGCTTGCAAATCTATATTATCAATTGAAATATGTCCACTTGTTACATCGTAAAAACGCAGTAATAGATTGAGCAAAGTTGATTTCCCACTCCCTGACATTCCTACAATTGCAATTTTTTCTCCTTTTTTAATCTTCAAAGATAAATGATTAAAAATTTTTTCTTCAGCATTAGGGTAAGAAAAGTCTATATTTGAAAAAGAAATAACATCATCGAAATATTCTTTCGTTTCACCAGTCTGAAGTTCGGTTACATCTTTTACCTCAAATGCATCTAGTGTTGCCTGACCTTCACGGAATTTACTCATTCCCATACCAACTTCATTTAGTGGCATTACTACAAAATTGACCAGTTGAACAATAGCTGTTACACTTCCAATTGTGGTATAGCCATTAAAAACAAGATACATTCCTCCACCAAAGGCTACTAAAAAAACAATCATCCCCGAAAGCTGCGAAATAACATTAGCTAAAACATCAAATTTCCCTTTTATAAAATTTATTTCATCAAATTTTTCACTTTCATGACTATAATCCTCACAGATAGCCTCTTTCACATTAAAACTTTTGATAACAAGAAATCCTGCTAAAATATCTTTAACCTTAGCTAAATACTTCTGATCTGCAATCATAGCACTATTTTGTAGAGAGGCTGATTTTTGTCCAATAAATCCTGAAATCATCATTGGAATAATGCTAGCAATGATTACTAATAAGGTCAAAAACCAATTACCTATAAACATAGCTAGGAGTGAAAAAATCATTAAGGAAAGGTTTTTTGAAATATTAAAATACTGGTGTAGATAATCTTGCTCAATTTTCTTCATATTTTCAGTTAATACAGAAATAAATTTCCCTGATTTTTCTTTAGAAAAGTTTCTATAATCGCTATCTAAAATAGATTGGAACACCTTGTTTTTGTATGTTGACATGATTTGCCTAACAAGTTTATTTCTCAATCGAAGAGATATAAAGTTGAGTCCTGCATAGATGAAAATAACACTAGCTCCTACTAGTACCGCTTGAGTTAAGGCATCTTCATTATGGGACATACCACTATCAATAATCCCTTTAATAGAATAAGCAAAAGCAATATTAGTTAAAGGGACCAGTATATTAAATATCATGAAAGCATAGAAAGCCTTCTGATGGTTCTTTATCAATTGTTTCATCCTTAATCTACCTCATAATTCTTAATTTCATTTAGAAAATGAGACATAAAATATTCTTCTAAGTTAATATTCTCTCTCCTAATCTCTTTCATAGAGACCTGTTCTACCATTTCTCCATTTTTGATAAAACCAATTTTATCTGCTATCTGTGAAATTTCCGATAATATATGACTCGATATTAGTATTGTAATTCCATGCTCCTTAGAAAGCGACAACAAAAGATTTCGAATTTCTTGAATTCCTATTGGATCTAAACCATTGATTGGCTCATCTAAAATTAACAATTTAGGTTTTGTTAGAAAGGCACGAGCTAAACCAAGCCTTTGCCTCATTCCTAATGAAAAATCTTTTACTTTTTTAGTCGTATTTTTTAATCCGACCATTCTTAAGGCTCTTATCATATCTGATTCAATAATATTTTTCCCCATATACTGAGCGTGAATTTCCAAAATTTCTTTTGCAGTGCAATTATCATAAAAAATTGGTGATTCAATAATACTTCCAATCTGACTTAGGATTTCTTCTCTGTGTTCTTGTAGATTTTTCCCAAAAATTTCAATACTACCTGATGTAATTGTTGATAAGGATAACATACATTTCATTAACGTTGTTTTCCCTGCACCATTCGGTCCTAAAAAACCATAGATTTCTCCTTCAGCAATTTGAAGGTTGATACCACTTAAAATTTCTTCTTTATCAATAGTTTTAAAAACTTCTTTTATTTCAACAATATTTCTCATTTCTATCTCTCTTTCTATATCCAGCTTTAAATGCAAGATTTTTTTCCCGGAGCATAAATACTAACTTATACAGTCTCTTTTTTTACAGAAATCATCAAGGAATTATAACTTGACTTCGTTTAAACTCAACTATGCTACTTGATATTAATATCTTTTCTTGAAATAGTATAAATTGAAAATGAAACAATCGTTAAACTTATGAAACTAGCAAATATTAAGAAGAATAAGTTATCAGCAATATTATTAGATAAACTTCCTGGACTTACATTTGAAAGTAATGCTGCTAAACCAAGCCCTGTAAGCATTGTTATAGCTGTTGAATGCTTAATCACACCTAAAACAAATGGTAGTAACCCTATTAGTACTGTTGCAAACGTTATTCCAGCTAAGTTAATTAATTGACTAGCTATAGGGATATAACTAGATTCAGTTACAACAGCCATGAATCTAATGAATAATTGAATCACTAAATGTGCAGAAAAATGTGCAATAAATGCTATTAGAATGACTGAAAGAATTTTTCCCCATAGTAACTTTATTTTAGAAATAGGATAAGAAAACAACTGAAAAATTGTTCTTCGTTTAAATTCATCAATAATAATCATAGACAATAAATAAGATTCGAAAATCAAAAATGCTGCTTTTGTAAATAAAGATGAAAACAATGAAGCTACAATTGCCCAACCTTCCCATTTACCAGTAACTCTAATAACATTAGAATCCTGTCCAGTGAATTCTCCTAGTTTATTGTCAGTACCTAAACCCATAATAATGATTGCTGTAATACCTAACACTATAAATATAGTACACAACCAGGCTAAAAATAATTTAGATTTAGAAACTTTATTTAATTCAATTTTAATAAGCGACAACATAGATTCTTTCCTCCAAAGCGTAAATAAAGAATAAACTATTCAGACTAATCTCGACAAATATTTAAAAATAAACTTATTCTTCAGACAATGTCACTATACATACTATCGGTATGTATATACTAAAAACAAACATACCTACGGTATGTATAATAGATTTTTAATAACACACTTAAAGTATGTTATTTTTTAATTATAAATTATGTAAGATAATTTATTCAATTGATAATACATAAATAGAAATGAGTATTAACAAGAATGTCATGCGACGACTTATTTACTATTTTTTTAAGTGTTCGAATAAGTTGAAAATCACCTCCATCATTTCATCAGAAATTAACTGTACCCCTAGACCTTCAAAAGTAAGTTTAATGAAATTCATTTTGCGCTTTAATTCTACTAATGAAAAAACGGAAATTTGAAAACCAATCCAAATATTTAGAGTTAAAACAATTAAATCTGCTAGCTCTTCTGGATATTCTGTTTTAATAGACCCATCTTCAACTCCTTCGTAAACTTTTTCTCTAATTTCGGGTAAAAAATCAGAAAATAGACCTAGATACTGCTCCCCTAACAAACGTGGACTTCTTAGCATGATTGAGGCAGAGTATACGAGCCTTTGGTGTTCAAAATTAGAGAAAGAGTCCATCAAAGAATTTTGTATCTTTTCTAATCCAGTATTTCCTCTCCAATTATAATTTAAAATTTCTTGATTATTTTCGCTAATGATTGTTTGAAGTATATCATATTTAGACTCAAAATGATGATAGATAACACCTTTTGTTAATCCACCTAAGCCATCAATGATATCTTGAATTGACGTATTATCAAATCCTTTTTCTAAAAATAAATTTTTGGAGACCTCTAGTATTTTTTTTCTAGTTTCATGTGAGTTTCTATTCCTTGCCATTTTAGTCCCTTTCTATCATACCGATGGTATGTAATTCTATTGTAGTGGAAGTAACTAATAATGTCAAATATCTTATCGGAAGCTGTTTTATTAATCATTTCATTTTCAAATGCAAATATTATTTAAATTCTCCAAATCTTAATTTAAAGATTTTAAAATGATTAAAGAAGTAATGAAATAATCCACATAACTATTTCAATAAGTTCTATTTTACCTAAACTGAAAATTCAGCTACTAAAGACTAGTTCACACTATGATACTTCCCCACTATATGACAAAAAGCCTTGGTTTCAAGGCTTTTCATAATTTTTTTCGTTACAAATCTTTTATCCTTTTATAAGCAATCCTACTCACTCAACAGTTCTGACTTGGCGTATCATCTCGTCGATATCCCTCCTCATTCTACGAGTCCTATCGCATGGGCAGAACATCTACTTCTACTACGCTGATGACTCAGCTCGCGCAAGCAGTGAGACTGCCTCCACATGTGATGCTAAAAAATATCTATATTATAGACCAAAACTTTTGTTCTTTTCTCAATTAGATAATATTCTTAGTTCAGTACAATTTTGGTAAGGTACGTTTTATTAATTTATCGGACGAATCGATACATCTCCAAGTCCATAAGAAAAAGAGTCAAAGATATCCTGATAGTCGAATGGAACTAGTTGCCCTGTTTGGTTCATAACAGCAAAGTCAACGCCTAACTCATGAATGAGATAAGGACCTCTAGTGTAAAGCCGTTTTTCTCAATGATAAGAGCCAGAGTCCAAAGAAGGGAATTCTCTCGTCCTTCGAGAAGGACTACTTATACAAGTTGCTGATGATTTCCCAGTGTTTAAAAGGATTTAATTTAATTTGTTTTAAGGTCATAAATTTCTCCTTAATTCCACCATCTAGCAAAATAGAAGTCTTTTTAAATATAACTCACGCCACGCCTTCGCAACGTTCTTTAGTTTAACGATTGAATCTCTTCTTTGACATATCCTTCTACATCTTCAATCTCTACAAACAGCGGGTCTAAGTGACACAAGAAGTGCCAATCTTCAGCGCCACGTTTTCTGTAGAGAATCGCTTCGCCGTCTTCGCTTCCGAAAAAGCTTCTGTCGGCTTCATATCCACAGCGTTCTAAGAAGTCTTTTGCCTTGCGATAGTTCGCTTCTCTTGCTTCGACATAGGCTTTCACTTCATCGTTGTTAACGACATACGCATCGATTTTTGAATATCCTTCGATCACTTTATCGTTTTTAACGGATAGATTCGAAATTTCTTTCCAAATAATGTCCACATTTTCTTCAGAATTAAACGAAAATCTAGATAAAGGGACAATATTTCCGTTAAAGACAATTTCCATATAATACGGCAAGTATTTTGGGTTCACATACTCCACTTCAAACCCATCTTCTGTTTCTAAAGTATACCCAGGGATTTGAGCTACAAACGCTCTCCCCTCTTCTAAAGAGTCAAACGTGACTAAATCCTTTTGATAATCACCTTGATAAAATTCCAATATAACCATCGATAACCCTCCATTTAAACTTTACAGCGAGCGCTACACAAATTTATTTTTCAGATCTTACAAGCAGTGATACTGCCTCAACATGAAACGACTGATCACTGAGTATATCAAGTGAAGCTGTCTGTATGTGGAAACATGTCTATAAACCTTTTAACGATCGCATAAGGTTATCATTTAAATGTATTACCTCGACAAACTGGGAGTTAGAAAGATCTCCGCAAATAAACCATGTCTACCAACTGAATGCCATCTTCATATATTGGATGGTCATAATTGTCTGTAAAGAAGTTCTGGGCGATATGTGATCGCACAAACCCACACTTTTCATAAAACGGAATCGTCATTGGACTATCGCCCGTTCCTACCTGCAGGGTAGAATACTCTTCTCTGTATTTCGTGATAAGAAAATCAATCATAGCTTTCGCGTAACCTTTGCCTTGATATTCCGGTACTGTCGCAATATTCTTAATTTCAAGTACGCCATTCCCCACATCGATTACAACACACTCACATTTAATACCATTATCATCAAGTACATACATTTTACCCTTATCAATATAACGGTCTATCATATCCTCCTGCTCATCTGCCAATAATAGCAACTCAATATAATTTTTTTTATTTTCCATAACCTCTATGATTTCCATCAACAACCCACTTCTTAAAATATTTATTGTTATTATTGTTTCGCAAATAATTTATAAACTCGATTTTAGCATTCCACGGGTTCAATGATTTGTAATCAAATCCAATGATTTCAAAGCTGTCATCAAAAATTGTTTATAGTGATTAGCTTCTTCTGCATTACCACCCTTACCATGAACATATATAACGGCATTTTTCATTCAAATCCTCTCCACAAATTCGAATTTGATTATTTCTTTTTCTTCGGTTTTGGTGCAGGTAACTCATCATACATTGAATTGAATAAGCCGGTTAAAAATTCTTTGTTGTCAACATCATCTACCAACAGCATTTCCTTTGCTCCATCATATGGTGACTCGTACTTTGCATTTGGCATATATGCTATTGCAGATTTAACAGGCTTCACTAAAAATCTATCATCATAAATCCCACCCACAATTTTTCCGCGATAATAAACAATATATTCGCCCATCATTGATCTATATGTTATTTCTTCCAAATCGGATAGTTGTTCTAATAGGATGTAATTTTTAACAATATCTGTTATACTATCCTTAGTTAGGTTTCTCCACTTATGGAGATAGAAGGTTTCAGACTTGAGAACAGAATGGAACCATTCGATACAGGCATTATCTGCTGGTGTTCCTTTTCGGGACATGGAGCGGGTGATGCCTTTTTCTGTACAAGCCTGATAGTAGGCTTTTGAGGTGTAGACAGAGCCCTGGTCGCTGTGGAAAAGTGCTCCTTGAGGTAGCTCAAGTTGATTAAGTGTGTCGAGTACAAAGTCCGTATCTTGGCACTCGGAGATGGTATAAGCTACAATTTCACGATTATAGAGATCCATGATCGAAGATAGATAAAGTCTACAGTTTTCAAAATAGAGGTAGGTGATGTCTGTGACAAGTTTCTCCATAGGCTTGCCTGCCTGGAAATCACGATCCAGCTTATTGTCTGTTACATGGTAAGGCTTCCCTAATTTAGGTCCCTTCTTGGGACGGACACGGCAAAGGCAACCCTTTTCCTTTTCGCTTCATATAGCTTTCTATGTCAAACAAATTCTTCTTATCATAGTCCTCAAGTAATCTATAGTTCTTATGCTTTGTAATATCGTATTTATCTGAAAGAAAAGGTCTGACACCTCTAAGCTGAAAGATACATTTACTACCGTCCATTACAGTAATCTCATCTTGACTCATCAGTTCTTTGCCTGTCTTTTGATAGTTTAAACCAAAGCTCTTTTGATTTGACCTTGTTTCCGATGTGTTATATAAATCTATCGTTTCTTTTCCCAGTGTTTCAGACAATTCTTTTAGTGTAGTTTGCTCCTTGCCACCAAGAAACAAGGTACTATCACAGTTACCTACGATTGTATCGGCATTATCCTTATAGATTGCCTTTAACTGAGATTGTGCTTGAAGTATGATACTTGCTGAAATCTCTCTACTTCTGATTGTGGCAATCAGCTTTTCAAACTTTGGAATTAAGCCGATATTTGCAAACTCATCAAGAAGGCATCTTACATGAACAGGAAGCCTACCGCCATATACATCATCTGCCTTATCACATAAGAGATTAAAAAGTTGTGAGTACATAATGGATACTACAAAGTTAAAGGTATCATCTGTATCAGAGATAATAACAAAGAGAGCCGTTTTTCTATCCCCCAGTGTATCAAGCTCCAGTTCATCTTCACTCATCAAGTCCCTAAGTTCCCTAATATCAAATGGAGCAAGCCTTGCACCACTTTGATGAAATTTTTTAAATCATAAGAATAGAATCTGTTAAGCCACTTTTTGAGCAATCATCACACCAATCGGTGCAAGACCTCCATGTGCCAATTTCATTTCAACTACTGAAAATCCATATTCTTTAATAAAATCTTCAAATTCCTTTTTATCCCATTCTTGATACATCTTAAATCCTAAAATAGACATCAAACTTTTTATCATTTTTCTTTGTTTTCCCTCTTTCCATAGAAAAGTGGGGGCGAACAAAGTCCCATTAGGTTTTAACACCCTATATATTTCTTTCATCGCCTCATCCGGTTTAGGCATAATATGAAGTGCATTAGCAATTAACACACAATCAAATTTTTCATGCGAATAGGATAATGCTACTGCATCGGCTGTTTCAAATGTAAGATTTTCGTATTCCCCACGCTTTTTAGCTTCCTTAATCATTTGTTCGGAAAAATCTGTGCCAATCCAACTTTTCGTATGCTTTGAAAGATTAAACGATAATTGTCCTGAGCCACAAGCAAGTTCAAGCACCTCCATGTCTTTATTCAAATGAGGACGAATGTATTCGCAAACTTTATCATATACTCCTTTGTCTTTTTTCATGAAAGGAGCATATAGCTTAGCAAATTTATCCCAAAATTTTTTATTGCTTTTATCAATCATTTCAACGCTCCTTTAAATATAAAAATGATCCTATCAATCTTTATATTGAGCCTATTTTCTCATTGATACCTTGCAAGAAAGGAATAATAGCTGTTCCTATACCAAGTAGGAATGTCATAAATGCAGAAAGTCATATGCTGTCATTCTTTTCTATTCAATCATTTTGAAGTGTCTCAAGGCATCCATGATAGCTTCTTCTTTTTCAGGTGTACACTGTGGAATAATTTGTTTCTCCTTTTTAGACTTGCTGTAATGTTCTCGTAATTCTATTCCACATTTCCTTTTTATCTGTGCAATATATAATGTCGGAACTTTTAATTCAAATTTATTCCAAACATATTCTTTGATTTGAGCATATGTTGCCTTACTTTCAGCACTGGTCAAATCAAGCTCATCCAGCTCAATTTCAACGTCTATATGCTTATCGACATCGAGTTTGGACAAAAGTGCTACCGCCTCAACATGATGCGTTTGTGGGAGTTCAAAGCTCCAGTGGAGCTTTGAAGCATCTCGCCTTGAAATGTAAAAGCGAGATGTTTAACTGCGTTTTACCAATAAACTCACACACTCGACATGATGCGTTTGCGGAAAAAGATCCACCGGCTGTACTTTTTTCAATTCATAGCCCAATTCTTGATAGAGTTTGATATCACGCGCCATAGTTGCTGGGTTACATGAGACGTAAGTAATCTTCTCAGGTTGCATGGCGACGCTGGCTTTGATGAAGCTTTCTGTCAAGCCCTTGCGTGGTGGATCCACAATGATGACGTCTGGTTTGATGCCATCCTTGCTCCACTTGGCCATGGCATTTTCAGCTGAGTCAGCCACATAGTGGGCATTTGTAATGCCGTTGCGTTCTGCATTTTTCTTGGCATCTTCGACAGCTGTTTCGATGACTTCAACGCCGTAGACTTCCTTGACCTGTTTTGCAAATGACAAACCGATTGTCCCGATTCCTGAATAGGCATCAATAACAATGCTGTCGCTGTTTAGATCTGAGAAGTCAATGGCTGTTTGATAGAGTTTTTCAGCCATCTCGGTGTTAACCTGATAGAAAGACTGGGCAGAGATCTCATAGTCATTACCCAACATACTATCTGTAATGGTGTCTTGACCATAAAGGGTACGAAATTCCTTACCAAAGATGGCGTTAGTGTTCTTATCGTTGATGTTTTGGATGATAGAAACGACACTTGGGAAAGCTTCTGTAATTTTAGCAATGACTTGGTCAATACGGAAGACTTTTGGTCTGGTCGTTACAAAGACCAACATCATCTGACCTGAATAATGGCCACGACGAACCACCAAGTGACGAATCAAACCTGTCTGCTCCTTCTCGTCGTATGGTTTGAGGTCATAGCGACGGAGAAGGTCACGGACAAAGACAATGAGTTTATCAATTTCCTTGTCTTGGATAAGGAAATCTTCAATTGGAATCAAGTCGTGCGAATTCTTGCGGTAGAAACCTGTTTCAAGCTGACCTTTAACACGGCGAACAGGTACCTGAGCCTTGTTACGGTAGGCGTAAGGCGTCTCCATCCCCAATGTTTCAGTGACCTCTACGTCTGAGATGCCTGCTGTCTTATAGAGGTTGTCCACAACTTGTTTACGCTTGAACTTGAGCTGCTCCTCGTAGGTCATATGTCCAAAATCAGCAATCCCTGAACGGAGATAGGTTGCATCAATGTCCTGATTGCGGTTTGGTGAAAGGGTCACATACTCCTCAACCTTTCCAAAACCGATATTTTTCTTGAGCTTAAGCACGCGCATCTTGATGACTTCACCTGGGAGGGCATTATCCACGAAAAAGACAAAGCCATCCACCTTGGCAACGCCTGCTCCTTCATGTGTCAAATCGACAATTTCAACTTCTACAATATCGTTTTTATTTAACATAATTCAACTTTCTTTACTCTTATAGGGCTTAAACATATCTTCTAAAGCCTTTTACTACCCTCCATTATAGCACATATAAATTAAATTTATGGCTGGCCATAAATAATATAGATTTTTCAGAAAAGTCATACAGTGCTATCATAGGTCCATGACAAAAAATTAAACGACTCAGCAACTTGCTAGATGTCGTTTCTATCTAAAGGAGAATAATCATGCCAGATATTACCATTCATACAATCGAAACTGCACCAGAAGAAGTCAAAGACGTCCTTCAAACAGTCAAAGATGCCAATGGGGGATACATTCCAAACTTGATTGGTCTCCTTGCTAATGCGCCAACTGCGCTTGAAACTTACCGTACTGTAGGTGAAATCAACCGTCGCAATTCATTGACACCAACTGAACGTGAGGTTGTTCAAATTACAGCTGCTGTTACTAACGGATGTGCTTTCTGTGTGGCAGGTCACACAGCCTTTTCAATCAAGCAAATCCAAATGACACCTCAACTCTTGGAAGCTCTTCGTAACCGTACACCAATCGAAGACGATCCAAAACTTGATACCCTTGCTAAATTTACTATTGCCGTGATTAATACTAAAGGTGCTGTTGGTGACGAAGCCTACAATGACTTCTTGGAAGCTGGCTACACTGCTCAAAATGCCCTTGACGTTATCTTGGGTGTCAGCCTTGCTAGCTTGTGTAACTACGCTAACAATCTCGCACAAACACCGATTAACCCTGAACTTCAAGAATTCGCTTAATTCAAAACGAAGCGATAAACAGAGGAGGACCTAAGCCTATGTCACATTTTTCAAAAGAATTCCTTACTTGGTTGGATACCAACGCTGACCATATTGACCAAGAGTCTGGACCCATTGCGGACCAGCTTCTTGAAAAAATTGCTGAAAACGACGTCTTTAAAATCGGCGTGCCTGCTGAGTTTGATGGCCTAGGTGGTGGTCCTACTCAAGTCGTTGATGTGCTTGATGAATTGGCACAACACTCTTTGACAGCTTCCTTTATTTCTTGGGGACACCGTACTTTCATCGAGTATATCCTAGCTAGCGACAATGCTTATCCTCGTGAAACATGGTTGAAAGAATTGTATACCGGTGAGCGTGCTGGTGGAACTGGCTTGTCAAATGCGGTCAAATTCTTGTCAGATATTGAAGAATTGAATGTTACCATCAGTCAAGAAGGTGATGACTACTATCTTGATGGTCGTTTGCCTTGGGTGACTAACCTACGTTCTGATAAATTCGCTGCTCTCTTTGCTGCTGACTTTAAAGACGGTAGCCAACCTTGGATTATCACTATTCCATCTGAAGCTGAAGGCCTCAGCCGTTCTGAAGATTTGGAATTTGTTTCCCTTCAGGGTGCTAACACTGCCTCTCTTACTTTCGATCACGTTAAGTTAGATCCTAATTGGATCCTTTCAAAAGAAGGTACGGACTATATTGCCAAAACACGTCCAAACTTCCTTGGTTTCCAATTTGGTCTTGCCTTTGGTTTGGCCAAACGTTCTCTTAATGAGGTTGAAGCTAGTCTAAACAGTAACCGTAGCGTTCTTCGTGAAGAATTTGAAGCTACACGTGAAAATCTTCTTGCTATCCAAGACCAACTCTTTGCAGGTCTTAATGATGCCGATTATTTCATTGACAAACCACGTGAACTTTTCCAATTGCGTATCGATATTGTCGACGTCGTAGCCAACAGCCTGCTCCTCGAACTTCAGGCTAGTGGTGGCCGTGGCTATTTGAAAGAATCAGAGTCAAGCTTTATCCGTCGTTGGAATGAAGGCGTCTTCCTTCCAATTGTATCTCCGAGTGCGGTGCAGCTTCGTCACATTCTTGCAGCTAGCTAGAAAGGCCGGTGGACCAATGAAGGTATTTTTTAAGAAAATTCCCTTGGCCCTATCTAGTCTAGTTCTTGCCCTCTTTAGTTTATCCAATCAAATAAGCCACTTTGCCCTGATTGCTCAGGGCATTTGGTTTCTGGCCAGTATTGGTTTTATACTTATACTAGGACGCTTGATTCTTGGCTTTGAACAAGTAAGGGAAGATTTGCGCAACCCAGTCATTGCTTCGGCCTTTGCTAGCTTCTTTATGGCTGCCTTTCTCTTTGCCAGCCGCCTCCCACTAGCTAAAACAGGCTTAAGTGTGACTTGGGTTGGACTCCTTGGACTTTATATTGCCTATATTATTTTTTTCAGTCTGCGTTTTATGCGCCCACTATCTTTGAACCAAGTCTTTCCAAGCTGGTTCGTGGTCTATGTTGGCCCTGCTATCAGTCTTGTGACAGTACCGGCTAGTGTTCCAACTAGCATCAAGGGACTTATTCTAGGAGTAACGGGATTAGCGACTTTGGCCCTCTTTCCACTTGTTTTATGGAGAATGAAACAGATAGCCATCCCTCACCTATATCAGCCTATACTTGCTATTTTAGCAGCACCTCTGGCCCTTCTCATTACCAGCTCAATCAAGAGTAATCAAAAACCTGCAACTATCATTTTAGTCGGCCTGTTTGTCTTCTCACAAGCATTCTTTTTCTACGCTCTTAATCTCTTCGTAAAACTGGTTAGAAAAGGCTTTATGCCACTTTTTGCAGCTTTTAGCTTTCCCTTGGTCAATAGTGTCAATGCTTTTAAGGCAGCTACCACCAGTCTTGGTTTAGTCAATCTTGCTACCCAATTGATTTATAAGGTAGAGTTCGTCATTATTCTTCTTATCATGACCTATTTGCTCTATCATTTTCTAAAACTCTTATACAAGGCGCTTATACAAGCTCTTCATACCAAAAAAGAAGCAGGTTCAGTGTGAACCTGCTTCTTTTCTTATCTAAATCCTAGTTCTTTTAATTTTGCCTGATAAGTGTCAAAATCAATTTCAATTCCTTGACCGCCATACAAATCATAGCTGTCAATCCAATCACCATCCGAAGGAATGGTTTGCGAATTGATCCCTTTTTTGAAACTACCAGCATTTGAAAGCCCCAAGTCCAACATGTCCGTCATACTCATATTGGTTGAGGTTAGAGAGTAGACCTTCCCCAAAGCCTCAGGCCCTTTGAAGAGGCTAAGTGGATTCTTAAGCTGCTTCATGACAGCCTGCATCACTTGTTGCTGGCGCTTGGTACGGCCATAATCTCCCTCGTCATCCTTACGGAAACGGGCATAATTCAGAAGGGTGCGGCCATCCATATCTTGCTTACCAACTTTAATGGTTTGATTTGGCACGTGACCGTTCTTGTCCATCTTCAAATCATCTGGAACTTGAACCGAAGATACTTTTTTACCATCGATGGTCGCAAACTTCGCATTGATTTCTACACCATTTGGAAACAGGGTATCAACCCCTGTCGCAAAGGTTTCAAAGTCAACCATGGCATAGTACTTGATATCAATATCAAAGTTGCGTTTGAGCGTCTCACGCATGAGCTCTGCCCCTTGATGATTATTTTGCTCACCAATATTGAAAGCCGTATTGAGTTTCAAGTCCTGAGAATAGTCGGTTTCTGAAGCCCCCTTGATATTGACCAAGGTGTCTCGCATAAAGCTAACCATCTTAACCTTACCTTCTTTATTGCCCACATTGACTACCATAATGGAGTCTGTTCTGGCATCGGTAGATTCTTGGCTAACACGTTGGTCAGAACCAAGAATAAGGATATTAACCCCATCCTTGCTATCCTTACCATTAAAGGTCTCAACTATGGCAGGCTGGTAGGATTTACCATTATTACCTGCAGCAGAAAGGTCTGTTCCCTTGTAAAATTGATAAGCCATGGCTATCACTAGGAACACAACTCCTAGACTCAAGCAACTAAGTACTAGCTTGACAACCTTCTTGAGCCTTCTCTTTTTCTTTGGCCGCTTCTTCTGGGCTACTTGCGACTTGGACTTTGGAGCCGACGTTGATGAAGGTGCTGCTTGTCTTTGAACCTTTTTACGTTTAGGTTTACTTTGAGCAACTTCCTCTCGATAGACGGGTAGCCCTTCCTCAGTTAGCTGATTGGCAGCCTCATAATCACGCTCTTGATAATAGTCAGAACGATTGTCATAAGGCTGGTGCCATGCTGTTTGATAGTCCTCTCTTTGCGCTTGATACCTCCGCTCAGCTTCATAGGCATCTAACTTTCCTTGGAGATAATTGAATTCTGAAGCCTGCTGTCCATTCAGGTGAGCAAGATTTTTTAAAAGATAGCTGTAACGTAACCGTTCATGATGCGTAAACGGCCCATTGTTAGATTTGGTCATAAGATTTCCCTTTAAATTTCATAGACTTGGTAAGCACCCAAGATTTTATATCCAATTCCAACTGCAGTTAGCTCTTCAAGAGCGAACTGAGCCAACTTTTCCTTTGTATAATCACAATCAATAATGAAGAAATACTCGCCAAGTACCGTCTTCAACGGGCGGCTTTCAATCTTGGTCAAGTCAATGCCTCGCCAGGCAAAGGTCGATAGGGCCTTGTAAAGTGCCCCTGGCATATTGTCAGGCAGGGTCAAGGCCAGCGTTAATTTACAATCAATCTGATTGAGCGGAATCTCAGGAGCAGTGTTCCCCAGCACCCAAAAGCGGGTATAATTCTTTTCAATCTCCTGGATATCCTTAGCCAATATTTGTAGACCGTATTCCTTAGCAGCTGCATGTGGAGCGATTGCTGCATAAGGCTGATCTGGATTATCAGCGACAAAACGAGCCGCAAAGGCTGTACTTGCTGTTGTCTCAATCTTGGCATGTGGAAAATGCTGTTTAATATACTTTTTCCCTTGAGCAATGGCCTGTGGGTGTGAGAAGATTTTCTCAATTTTCTCATGATGTTTAGTCGCCATCAACTGCTGCTTGATGGGCTGAACAATCTCTGCCATAGCACGAATATCGGCCTGATGGAAGAGATAGTCTAAACTCTCATGAACAGAGCCCTCAATGGAATTTTCCACCGGAATGATTGCATAATCCACACGTCCCTCTTCATAAGACTTGATAACCTCGGTAATGGTACCTAATGAAACCAATTCTGCCTCAGGAAAAGCCTTTAAGGCTGCATTATGCGTAAACGACCCACTTGGGCCCAAATAACCTACATACATTTGATAAACCTTGCTACTTCTTCTGGCGTTCGGTTATCAACTGTGACAACCAAATCTGCTAAATCTTGATAGAGTGCCATTCGACCGTCATAAATAGCCTTAAAATCCTCTTTGGAATGATTGAGAAAGAGGGGGCGTTGATTTTTGGTATCCTTCTTAATGCGATCATAGACCACATCGAAAGAAGCGTGGAGCCAAACGTTATGCTTACGATTCTTGGCCAAGAGCTGACGATTACGCTCAGTCACAACGACACCACCTCCAGTAGAGATGATGACATCATCTCCCTCTTGGAGAAGTTCTTCCAAAGTCTCAGACTCAATCTGACGAAAGGCTGCTTCACCTTCTTTTGCAAAAAAATCAGCAATGGACATGCCGATTTTCTCCTCGATGACCTGATCCATATCAACGAAACGACCATCCAGGTATGGGGCGACGGAACTCTTACCAACTCCCATAAAGCCCAATAAAACCTTAGCCATTGAGCAATCCTTCCAAGTCACTAAAGAAGCTTGGGTAACTTGTATTGATAGCTTCTGCACGTTGCAAGTTAACCTCACCATCTTGAACCAAGAGGGCAGCAATAGCTGTCATCATACCAATACGGTGGTCTCCAAAGGTATTGACCTCTGCCCCATGAAGAGCCGTCTTACCAGTGATAATCATACCATCCTCTGTTGGAACAATATCAGCCCCCATAGCATTCAAGGCATCTGCTACCACCTGAATACGGTCGGTCTCTTTGACCTTGAGTTCTTCAGCATCACGAATCACTGTCTTACCTTGGGCTTGTGTCGCCAAGAGTGTGATAATCGGAAGTTCATCAATCAAACGTGGAATGATATCTCCACCAATTTCAGTTCCTTTAAGTTCTGAAGTTTCAACCGTAATAGTCGCAGATTTAGCAACTTGATCAATATCTGAAAGGGTAATCTTACCACCCATATCTTTGATCACATCAATGATACCCGTACGTGTCTCGTTGATGCCGACATTTTCCAAGACAATCTTAGAGTTAGGCACCACGAGTCCCGCTACCAACCAAAAGGCTGCTGAAGAAATGTCACCTGGAACCACTACTTCTTGAGCAGTAAAGCTTTGGTCACCAGAAATACGAATTTCCTTGCCATCTACTTGAAGCTGACCACCAAACTGCTGAATCATATCTTCCGTATGATTACGTGTTTTTTCCTTTTCAATAATGACAGATTCGCCATCAGCTTGAAGCGCTGCAAAAATAAGGGCAGATTTTACCTGAGCAGAGGCCACAGGCAATTGGTAATGAATAGGTTTAAGAGACTTGCTACCGTGCATTTTCAAAGGTGGCAAATCACGGTCTGTTTGACCAGAAACCTCTACACCCATCTGACGCAAGGGAATGGTCACACGGTCCATCGGACGTTTTGAAAGGGAATCATCTCCAAACATTTCCACATCAAAATCTTGACCTGCAAGCACACCTGAAATCAAACGAATCGATGTTCCAGAGTTCCCCATGTCCAACTTGTTTTGAGGAGCCTTGAGACCATCAAAACCAACACCGTGAATGCGTACCACATCACCATCATCCTCGATAGTCACACCCAAATCACGGAAGACCTGCATAGTTGAGAGGACATCCTCACCTCGTAAAATATCACGAACTGTTGTCACACCTTTGGCAAGACTTCCGAACATAATCGAACGGTGACTGATTGACTTGTCACCAGGGATGCGCAAGCTGCCATGAAGACCTTGAGCCTTGGTTTCTAGTTTCATAGGTTACTCCTAAAAATTTTATAGTTATTTCCATTATACCATAATTGAAAGCCCAACCATAGACTGAATTGTCAAAATATTCACTCGCTAGTATTACCATACTTTTCTTTTAGGTAGGCAACTGCCTCTTGAACACGGTTCCGAATCAAGTTAGCAGACTCCTCTAAAAGACGATTTTCCTCAGCAGACAAAGACAAGTGAACGGGAGCAGCCACCCCATGACGCCCTAGGATGACTGGATAGCCAAGATAGGTTTGATAGGCTTCTTGATAGCTTGATACTGCCACTTCTTCTTGAGCATCTGAAAGGATAATAGTTACCAAACGAAGAGCCGCACTGGCAATGCCGTAAGAAGTATAGCCCTTACCATAAAAGACCTTGTGACCACCCTTCATGGAAGCCATAAAGAGATTTTGTCGCTCTTCTTCACTGGTCAATGCTGTAATGTCTTGACCTTTGACCTTAACCTGACTCCAGGCTGTAAATTGGGAATTCCCATGTTCGCCAAGATTGTAGCCGGATACTGATTTAGGATTTACTGACAAATCATCTCCTACCGCTGCCTTCATTCTCGCCGTATCGAGTAGAGTCCCTGTCCCAATCACACGTTCTCTTGGCCAGCCTGTGAATTCCTGATAGAGGGCTGATACAGCATCTACAGGATTCGAGATAACCAAGAGTATGCCTTTAAAATTCAATTTTTTAAGTGCCTGAGAAACCTGATAAACGGCTTCTCGAGTAAATGGAAATTCAGCAAAGCGATCCTCACCAGCATTATGCTGTAACTGAATGTTTCCAAGAGATGAAATAATCACATCAGCATCTTCAAGTGCCGCATAATCATTGACAACAATGCTTGCATAGCTAGGCAGATTTGCCATGGCATCCTTAAAATCCTGGGCATCTGCCTCGGCCTTCTTCTCATTGATATCTATAAAGACATAGCTATCAGCCAAGCCTTGAGCAATTGCTCCATGAGCTACTGCAGCTCCAACATTTCCCATACCAATAATTCCAATCTTACGACTCATCATTTTCCTCCTTAATATTTCTAGCTTCTTCCTTAGACAATCTCTTTTGAATGCAGAAAAGGGCCTGTCAATTGACACACCCTCTTTGATTAACTATTCAATTCTTGCAAAGGTTTGAAGATGATACGTTCAATATCGTTCAAATAAACAGACAAACCTTGTTGTGCAGTCAAGTATTCTTTCAAAAGGGCATTAGCTTCTACCTTTTGACCCAATTCTTGAACAGCAGCTTGTTCTTCTGCTGTTGGCATTGTACCAGCTTGCATTTTAGCATAGAAATCCTCTTGGAAATCAGTAAACTCTTTGAAAAGAGCGCTAGCTTCAGCATCAGCTGCAATCGCTTCTTTTTTCTCTACCAAAGTTTTGTACTCAGGAAGGGCACGAATGCCACGTTCCAACTCATTTGCTAAATCATAAATATTTGTCATTTTATTCTCCTAGGCGATCACCACATGATAATCCGTATTGGCTTCAATAACAGTCTTAGCATGTGTGCGATCTTTTTCATTTTTAAAAGTAATTTGGAGGATACCGTGAATATCCTCACGATTTTCCTCATTAATACGAAGGTTAACCAAAGACGTTCCTCGCAGCAATTCCATAATGTTAAGGATAACGTCTTCTCGGTCAGGCACATCCACGAAAATATCGAAGGCACTTTCCACGCCACCTTTTTTGTGGATCTCCATCTCTTTACGTTTCTTACGACCGTTGTCAAAGAACTCCCAAATGGCATTCTCATCTTCAGCCTTAATCAAGTCAGCCACATGGTCCAAACGTTTTTTGAAATCTTCAATACGATCCAAAACAGCTGGCCCATTGGTCATGAGAATGGAAGCCCACATGCCAGGTTCACTTTCTGCAATACGGGTCATATCTCGGAAGCCCCCAGCCGCAAAGTGATTGGTCATCTCGTGAGCCTGCGCATAATCAGCTGCCTGCTCCATAAGTCCAGAAGCTAAAAGGTGTGGAAAATGACTGATTTGACTGGTTACACGATCATGTTCAGCCGCATCAATCTCCACATAACGTGATTTAAGCCCTGACAAGATGTCCTTAAGTTCAGGGATAGTTGTCTCTCTTGTTAGACTCGTCGGTGTGAAAATATAATAGGCATTTTCAAAAAGTGTCACGTCAGCTGCAATAGCCCCTGATTTATGGGAACCAGCCATAGGGTGAGAACCTACAAACTGAACATTTTTACCTGTTAGGTAACGTTCAGCTGCCTCAACGATATCCAACTTAGTAGACCCTGCGTCCGTGATGATGACATTATCTTTGAGATCCAGGTCAGCCAACTCCTTCAAGTAGGCCACCGTTTGCTTAATTGGCACTGCAAGGACAATAACATCCGCAAGGGGAGCAAATTCTTTGAAATCACTTGTTGCACGGTCAACAATCCCACGCTCAAGTGCAATATTTCGAGAATAGTCAGAGCGATTATATCCAAGAATCTCATAATCAGGGTGGTCCCTTTTAATCCCTAAGGCCAAAGAACCACCAATCAAGCCCAATCCTGCGATATAAATAGTTTTCTTACTCATTACTACTCCCATCTATTGTCTGATACTGCTTAAAAGTTTTTCACATAGTCACGGTGACGTACTACCGCTTCTTTCAATTCTTCCATGTTGTCAGAAGAGAATTTGTCCAAGATTTCATTGGCTACAACTGTAGCAACTACGGATTCCATAACGACACCCGCTGCAGGCAAGGCCGTTGGATCTGAACGCTCAACTGTTGCCTTGTATGGTTCATGTGTTTCGATATCTACTGACATCAATGGCTTGTATAGGGTTGGAATAGGTTTCATAACCCCACGGACCACAATCGGTTGCCCGTTGGTCATACCACCTTCAAAACCACCAAGGTTGTTAGTGCGACGCGTATAGCCATCCTCTTCATTCCAGAGAATCTCGTCCATCACTTGAGAGCCCTTGAGGTAGCCATCCTTGAAACCAAGACCAAATTCTACACCCTTGAAGGCATTGATAGATACAACTGCTTGAGCAATCTTAGCATCAAGTTTGGTATCCCATTGGACATAAGAACCAAGGCCAACAGGGACGCCGCCAACAACAGTTTCAACGACACCACCGATTGTGTCTCCCTCTTTTTTGATTTGGTCAATGTAATCTTTAATTTCCTGTTCACGTTCTTGGTTAACAACTGAAATCTCTGATTGTTGGGCCAATTCCTTGATTTGAGCTACTGTCAAATTCTCAGGCACATCAATTTCCTTACCACCAAAGACAACGACATGGTTAGCAATTTCAATATCAAGCTCAGCCAAGATACGTTTAGCGACAGCACCTACTGCCACACGCATGGTTGTTTCACGCGCACTAGAACGTTCCAAAGAATTACGCAAATCATCGAAACGGTATTTCATTCCACCAACTAAGTCAGCATGTCCTGGACGTGGGTGAGTGATTTTACGTTTGGTTTTCAAACGGTCCTCAATATCTTCCACAGCCATGATGTCCAACCATTTTTGATGGTCCTTATTGATAACATGAAGGGTGATTGGAGCCCCTGTTGTTTTCCCATGACGCACACCAGAAGTGATTTCAACCTTATCAGACTCAATTTTCATACGGCCACCACGACCATAACCACTTTGGCGGCGTTTCAAATCGCCATTGATATCTTCTGCCGTCAAGGGAAGACCTGCTGGAACACCTTCGATAATTGCTGTTAAACGTGGGCCGTGAGACTCACCTGCTGTTAAATATCTCATTTATTTCTCCAAGTACTCTTTCATTTCAACTAAAGGAATCTGATTGATAGCTGCCTTACCAATCTCTGGAATGATAACTGTCTTAATGCTATTGCCACGAGCTTTTTTATCATGTGTGAGGGCTGTATAGAGCTCCTCAACACGCCATGGCTCATAGTCTACTGGCAAGCCAAATTTGACACACATCTCAGCGATTTGACGTGTGATTCCCTTAGGCATCAGACCTTTTTCCTCAGCAACTCGTGAAATCTGAACCATTCCGATAGCTACCGCTTCACCGTGCATGACTTTACCGTAACCAGCTGTTTGTTCAACGGCATGCCCAATCGTATGACCAAAGTTTAGGTACATACGGACACCACCTTCAAACTCATCTTCAACCACAATTTTACGCTTAACGTTACATGAACGGTAAATAATGGTTTCTGAGTTTTCTAGGATACTGTGAACCGAACCATCAATGCTTTCAAGAAGCTGCCAAAGCTCAGGATCATCAATCAAACCGTATTTGACAACCTCACCCATACCTTCGATCAATTCACGTTTACCAAGTGTCTCAAGGACATTAGGATCAATCAACACCCCATCAGGCTGAGCAAAAGTTCCCACGATATTTTTAGCAAATGGTGTGTTCACACCTGTCTTACCTCCAATAGATGAATCTACTTGGGCAGTTAGACTAGTTGGAACCTGAACGAAGTGAATGCCACGCATATAGGTCGAAGCGACAAATCCTGCCAAATCACCAACAACGCCACCACCAAGAGCAAGGATACCATCACTACGAGTCATGCCATTCTTAATCAAAAACTCATAAGCCTTATTAACAGTTTTAAGGTTTTTACTTGCTTCACCTTCTAGGAAATCAAAAACGACTACCTCAAAACCTTCGTGCTCCAAGCTAAGCTTAACTTTTTCTGCATATAGAGCTCCCACATGATTGTCTGTGATGAGTGCAATCTTTTGCGGTTCCCAAAGTGACTTCACCCATTGACCGACGGTCTTAAGGGCTCCTTTTTCAATAATAATGTCATAAGGGTTATGTGTTAAATTTACCTCTAGTTTCATAGTCGTCCCCTCCTAGCTATTGTAAATATTTTCTAATTCCTGCCAAATGGCGTCTGTTGGCATGTCCTTGCCGGTCCACAATTTAAAGGCACCTGCCGCTTGATGAAGCAACATGCCAAGTCCATTCACAGCCTCGATTCCCTGTTTCCTAGCCAAGGCCAAGAAAGGTGTTTCAAAAGGCTGATAAATGATATCAGCAACCAAGAGTCCCTTAGGAAATTTTGTGTCTGTAGGAATGGGAAAGGATTCGCCATCCATCCCCACACTCGTCGCATTCACTAATAGATCAGCCTGGCCTAGTTCCTCTTGAAAATACTCAAAATCATTTAAAGCATGAAACTCCAAGTGACAAGTTGCCTGTTCAAGTAAGGACTTAAAGCTCTCTTTTGCCTTATCTAATGACTGAGGGCGAACATAGACACTGACTTTTTTTGCACCATCAAGAACTGCCTGCGTCACAATAGCTTTAGCAGCACCACCAGCACCCAAAATCATCAGATGAGCGTCTCTAGGGCTAAAGTCCTTTAGACTAGCAAAGAAGCCAAAACCGTCCGTATTATGACCAATCAAATGACCATCACGATTAACAACTGTATTGACGGCACCAATCAGTTGAGCTGCAGGACTAATCTCATCCAAAAAAGGAATGACTGCTTCCTTATATGGCATCGACAAGTTGATACCGAACATGTTGTAACGTCTAATATTTTCAACTGTCTCGGCTAGGTCTGACTCTGGAATCTCCCAAGCCACATAAACACCATTAACATGTGTCTTCTCAAAGGCCGAATTATGAATGAATGGCGAAATCGAATGCTTGATTGGATTGGCGACAACAGCTGCTAGGCGTGTGTGTCCATCAATCTGCATCCAACACCTCCCTGATTCTGCGCATGTCTGCTAAACTAATTTGTCCTGGAGCACTGGCATTATCAAGACTGGCAAAGGTCCATGATGACCCTATCAAGTTGCCCGCAAAACGTGACAAACGACCTAGTTTACCCATTGACATGGTCACAAACTCCTGCTCAGGATTAAAGGCCTTAAAGCCACGTGTGAAGTTCATAAGGTCGAGAACATCCTGCTCATGCTTAGGCATAACTGCCACCTTAACCACTCGTGGTGTCAAGTTTGCCATCTCAGACAAAAGTTCCAAGAGGTTTTCAGGTGTCTCCTCAAAGTTATGATAAGACAAAACCAAGTTTGAAAATTCAAGCATTTGATCAAAGACAGCCTTACGTGTGAAATACTCAAAATCAATATAATCTGGCGAGTAAATCGCAGCTACATCCTTAATCAGTGCGACATATTCCGCATCCGTTAACTCAAGCCTACCACCCTCACGCGTTGTACGGATGGTAAAGATAATCTCAAAGCCTGCGAATTTCTCGAAAATAGCCGGAGCAACCGTTAAGATACTATCCTTATCTAAAAAATCTGCACGCCATTCAATAATGTCTGCCCCCTCAAAACGAGACAGTTCAAGCGCTTGTGCCTCCTCTAAACTAGTTGGCATAATCGGAACTACAATTTTCATTTATTTACCTTTATTGTGTATACTTTCAAATAATTTGATGTTGGATCATTAGGATTGACGGTAAAATCCGCTGGTAATTGTTGCAGGTTAACGAAGTCCGCTGAAACATCTCCCAAGCCCTTACGTAGTTGTTTTTTAAACTGTTGCACTGTCATATTAGCAGCATTGGTACTTGCGATGATTGTCCCATGCTCTGATAAAATATCAAGACTTTGTGCAATTAACTTGTGGTAATCCTTATTTGCTGAGAAAGTGCGTTTCTTATTTCGAGCAAAGCTTGGCGGATCGATGACGATAAGGTCATAAGATAAGCCTTTTTTCTTTGCATATTTGAAATAATCGAAGACATCCATCACGACCAAGCGATGATTTTCCATACTGAAGCCATTAGCTTCAAAATGAGCCGTCGATAATTCACGTGAACGCTTAGCCAAATCAACCGATGTCGTTTCAACCGCTCCCCCCATAGCTGCAGCCACTGAAAAAGCTGCCGTATAGGAGAACATATTCAAAACTGATTTTCCCAAAGCTAAGCCATTAACTAAGCCATCACGCACTTCATGCTGATCAAGGAAAATCCCCGTCATTAGCCCATCATTGAGGAAAACTTCATAAGTTACCCCATTTTCTAAAATGGTGAAGGTATCAGCCGCCTCTTGCCCAAAAAGATGGTCTGATTCGAAATCAAGACCCTTGAAGCGGATTTTCTCATAGCCTCCCAAGACCTCAGGAAAGACCATTTGGAAAGCATCTACAATATCATTTTTCAAGGAATAAACAAAGGCATTGTACCATGAAAAGAGGGCATAATCCCCATATAAATCAATTGTGAGACCACCAAAATCGTCACCATCTTGGTTGAAAAGACGAAAAGCTGTCGTCAACTCATTATCATAATAGGATTGACGTTTGGCCTTAGCCCTTTCAAAAAGTCCTTGAAAATAAGTCACTGTCAATTGTTGTTTTTTAGGGGACAGAAACCATCCTATCCCCTTATTTTGACTTGACAAATAGCCCGTTCCTAAAAAGTCTTTGGATTGGCTATATAGATAAACCAACTGATTATTTTCAGTTATATTTGGAAAATCTTCGGCTAAAAGAAGCTGTTTTCCTTGTTTGATTTTTTTCTCCGCAAAGGGACTTACCGTCAATATACTCATGTTACTATTATACCAAAAAAATGCTATTATTTCTGTTTCGTGACTAGATTTTATCAATTATATGTCAAGGAATATCACACTCAATGGCAGTAAATTTTTGAGAGTCATTATCTTATTTGGTATAATGATTAAGATAATATAGAATCAAAGGAAGTATTACTTTGAAAAAAATTACTGAAGCCTTTTGGAAAGGAGTTTCATCAAGACTTGGATTTATCCTCTTGTTACTCTTCTTTTACTGGCTAAAAACCATATTCGCTTATTACGTCAACATTAATCTTGAGTTGGAAAGCAGATATCAGGTTATGCTTTCGCTGATTAACCCTATTCCACTAGGATTAATGCTTCTAGGTTTAGGACTATACTTCAAGAAACGACGTTTCTTTTATAGTATTACCATTGCTATCTATGTCATCCTTAACCTCTTACTTATCGCTAATGTGATTTACTTTGGAGAGTTTACAGACTTCATCACTGTAAATACCATCCTAGCAAGTTCTAGTTCGGCAGCAGGACTAGGAGACTCAGCCAAGAACCTTCTTGAGCCAAGCTATCTTTTCTACCTGATTGATGTTCCTTTCTTCATCTATGCTGGTTTCAGGAAAAAGCTTAAATTGGACAGCAAGCCATTTAATAAACGAGCTAGTTTCGCAGTTACTGCACTATCAACACTCCTACTCTCAGTTAACCTCTTCTTAGCGGAAGTTAACCGTGGCGAGTTGTTGACACGTGGTTTCTCAAATAACTATATTGTTCGTGCTATGGGGCTTCCCTTCTTCACAGCCTATTCTGGTAACTTAACTTATCAAGCTTCACAGGCTCGGTCATCTGCAACAGCTGAGGATATGAAAAAGGTTGAGGCTTACGTTAAGGAGCACTATGCGGCACCTGACCCTAAGTATTACGGAATTGCTAAAGGAAGAAACGTCATCGTTATTCACTTGGAAAGCTTCCAACAGTTCCTCATTGATTACAAGCTCAAAGTAGACGGTCAAGACTATGAGGTTACACCATTCATCAATTCCATTTATCACTCAAATGAAACTCTAGCCTTTTCAAACTTCTTCCACCAAGTAAAATCAGGTAAAACTTCTGATGCTGAAACCTTGATGGAAACGTCTCTCTTTGGACTAAGTACAGGGTCATACATGGTAAACTATGGTGGTACCAATACAGCCTATGCTGCGCCATCTATCCTAGCTCAAACAGGTGACTATACGTCAGCTGTTTTCCACGGAAACACTGGATCCTTCTGGAATCGTAACAATACCTATAAACAATGGGGGTATAACTACTTCTTTGACTCATCAGCCTTCACTGAAAAAACTGATGAAAACTCCTTCCAGTATGGTCTAAATGACAAGTACATGTTCCCAGATTCCATCAAGTATCTGGAACAAATGCAACAACCTTTCTACGTTAAATACCTTACAGTATCTAACCACTACCCATATACTTCTCTCTCAGGCGATGAAAAGGAACAAGGTTTCCCACTTGCCGAAACAAAAGACGAGACAGTCAACGGATATTTTGCAACAGCTAACTATCTTGACTCAGCAATCAAAGACTTTTTTGATTACCTCAAGGAAACCGGTCTTTACGATAACTCGATTATTGTCATGTACGGTGACCACTATGGTATCTCAGATACACGAAGCAGCAATCTTGCTGAACTTCTCGGTAAGAACCCTGAAACTTGGTCAAACTATGATAAAGCCATGCTTCAACGTGTTCCTTACATGATTCATATTCCAGGTTATACTGGTGGTGGTATCTCTAACACCTTTGGTGGTGAGGTTGATGCCCTTCCAACTCTCCTTCACGTTCTTGGCGTTGACACTAGCTCTTATATCCAGATGGGACAAGACCTCC
The DNA here is from genome assembly GCF_041431705.1 of Streptococcus sp. 27098_8_74. Taxonomy (NCBI): domain Bacteria; kingdom Bacillati; phylum Bacillota; class Bacilli; order Lactobacillales; family Streptococcaceae; genus Streptococcus; species Streptococcus sp. 27098_8_74. The sequence goes on along the minus strand of NZ_JAPVYF010000016.1, from coordinate 24,217 downwards.
TATCTCCTGATAATAAGCAAACCGTCGCATTTAGAACCTCAGGTCAATATGTTACTCCTCAATACACCAGCTACTCTGGTCGACTTTATAACACTCAAACAGGGGAAGAAATTACCAACCCTGATGAGACAACTAAAAAAGATAACGAAGCCATTCGTAAGGCAGTAGCAACTCAGCTTTCGATGAGTGACGCTGTTCAAACAGGTGACCTTCTTCGTTTCTATACGCCAAACGGTTTGAAGCATGTTGATTCTAGCAAGATTTCCTACACTAAACAGATGGATCAACTAAAAGAAATCAATAAAAAGCTGAAAGATAAATCAACCAGCCTCTACAAACAAAAAGGCAATAAATCGACAGCTGATCTATTCAAGACCCCATCTTACAAGGAACTACATCCTGCAGAATCTGAATCAAGCTCAAGTTCAAGTGAATCAGAGTCTAGTAGCTCTTCAACGGAACAACAATAAGCCTTAAAAGCAGTCCTATTTGGACTGCCTTTTTAGATTAAACAATTATCAATCGTACTTAACTAGAAAATCATAATCCTCATAGCACTCGCCTCAAACATATTTCTTGCTAGTTTACTATAAGCGTGATTAAATAGAGTTTGTAAGAAAACTTATAAAGGAGAACAGATATGAATCCAATGGACCTATTTAACCAAGTAAAAGAAATGATCGAAAAGAAAGATTTCGAAGCTGCTAAAAAGTTTGTCGATGACAATAAAGATGATTTGGGCGAATACTTTGACCAAGCTAAGTCACTTGTTTCAGGTAACGAAATGGTTAGTGGAGCTCTAGACAAGATTAAAGGTCTATTCTAAGACGAAGTCCCCTCAATCCTATTGATTGAGGGGACTTTTTATGTGTAGAGTTTCTATTTAGAGACAATGCATAACACAATCTAAGATTCTTTAGAAACACAAAAAAGAGATTCCTAAGGAACCTCTTTTATTCTATATGACTATAGAATTATTTTTTCAAGTTGTAGAATGATTTCAAACCACGGTATTCTGCAACTTCACCAAGTTGGTCTTCGATACGAAGCAATTGGTTGTATTTAGCGATACGGTCAGTACGTGACAATGAACCTGTCTTGATTTGACCAGCGTTAGTTGCAACTGCGATATCAGCGATTGTTGAATCTTCAGTTTCACCTGAACGGTGTGATACTACTGCTGTGTATCCAGCTTCTTTCGCCATTTCGATAGCGTCGAAAGTTTCAGTCAAAGTACCGATTTGGTTAACTTTGATAAGGATTGAGTTAGCAGCGTGTTCTGCAATACCTTTTTCAAGGTAAGCTGTGTTAGTTACGAAGAAGTCGTCACCAACCAATTGAACTTTACCACCAAGACGTTCAGTAAGAGCTTTCCAACCGTCCCAGTCGTTTTCGTCCATACCATCTTCGATAGTGATGATTGGGTATTTGTTAACCAATTCTTCAAGGTAGTCGATTTGTTCTGCAGCAGTACGAACAGCAGCGCCTTCACCTTCAAATTTAGTGTAGTCGTAAACTTTACGTTCTGCATCGTAGAATTCAGATGATGCACAGTCAAATCCGATAAATACGTCTTTACCTGGTACATATCCAGCAGCTTCGATAGCTTTGATGATAGTTTCAACACCATCTTCAGTTCCGTCGAAACGAGGTGCAAAACCACCTTCGTCACCTACGGCTGTTTCAAGTCCACGTTCTTTAAGGATTTTCTTAAGTGCGTGGAAGATTTCAGCACCCCAACGAAGAGCTTCTTTGAATGTTGGTGCACCAGCAGGTACAATCATGAATTCTTGGAAAGCGATTGGAGCGTCTGAGTGAGAACCACCGTTGATGATGTTCATCATTGGAGTTGGAAGAACTTTAGTGTTGAATCCGCCAAGGTAGCTATAAAGTGGAACTTCAAGGTAGTCAGCAGCTGCGCGTGCTACAGCGATAGACACACCAAGAATAGCGTTGGCACCAAGTTTACCTTTGTTTGGAGTACCGTCAAGAGCGATCATTGCGCGGTCAATACCTTGTTGATCACGTACGTCGAATCCGATGATGTGTTCAGCAATAACGTTGTTTACGTTATCAACTGCTTTTTGAGTACCAAGACCACCGTAACGAGCTTTGTCACCATCACGAAGTTCTACTGCTTCGTGTTCACCAGTTGAAGCTCCTGAAGGAACCATACCGCGACCGAATGCACCAGATTCAGTGTAAACTTCTACTTCAAGTGTTGGGTTACCGCGTGAGTCAAGGACTTCGCGTGCGTAAACATCAGTAATAATTGACATTACAATACTCTCCTTATGAGTTAAAATTTTTTACACCTATATATTACCATAATATCAAGGCTTAAGCAAATTAAAACCAGAATTTTCTAGCGATTTTCTATTTTTTAATATTTTCAATTGTTTTTGAAAATCTCAGAAAGCAACTCAAATGAAAAGGAATTCAAAATATTGTATAATACAAGTAGAAAACTAAGAGGAGATTCCTATGACTTCACTTGAAAACAAAGTGCTCCAATGCGCTAGTGGCGAAAAACGCCTAAATCCCGATGAACTTCGTCAGTATTTTGGAACCTATGCGGAACGTGTAGTCCTAGCTGTTCTATTGGAAAATACCGAAAAGAAAACTGTAATTGACAATTTTCCGCAAATATTAAAAGACTTATTAGCCGTTTACCCTAATCTTAGTCTCAAACTTTCGCCAAAATTAGCCGACCAGACACAATTTACCTATATCAAGACCGCTCAAGCACTAAATATTTCTGCAACTATCGTTGACGAGGCCAAGGCCCATTCACCATACGGTCTTATCGTACATAGTAATCATGCAGAGAATCTTGATAAAGTGTTATTTTCAGAGCTCTATCCTGATATCCTTACTCCTAGTGAAACTGAACCTATCCTTGAAAAAAAGGGATTTTTTGCTAAACTATTTGGAAAATAAAAGCTGATGCAAAGTCAGCTTTTTCTTATATCACAATGTTTTACTGAGCTTGATGACATTCCCAATATTGAGTCCTGTGCGATAGAGATTCTCCTTAGCGGTAGCTAAAACTTGGTCTAACTCTAATACTTGTCCAATGATAGGGAAAGCAGCTGAGATACCTGCTACTGGAAAATCAGGCAAGTCATCCTTCAAACTACCACAGATAGCAATGACGGGAATAGCTGATGGTGTCCGCCTAGCCACCCAGACCGGTGCTTTACCAGACAAGGACTGGCTATCCATACGTCCTTCACCAACTATGACCAAATCAACTTCCTTCACACGTTGATCAAAATCAACGCAATCAAGTACAAAGTCAATCCCTGATTTAATTTCTGCGCCTGCAAAAGCTACTAAACCCGCTGCCATGCCTCCTCCGGCTCCTGAACCAGCCAGTTTTAAAACCTCAGGAGCAAAGTTTTCGTAGAATTGTGTCATGTCTTGGTCAACCTTTTTAAATTGTGAAGGAGCTAGGCCTTTTTGTCCACCAAAAATATAGGTCGCTCCATCTTGACCACACAAGGGATTATCTACGTCAGTAATCAGATGAATAGTAACACCAGACAAATCAATCTTATTTTTAGAGGATACCTTTTTAATAAGACCAAGATTAGCACCTATTGGCTCAAGCTCCTGTCCCTGAGAGTCATAAAAACGATAACCCAATCCATATGCCATACCAATACCACCATCATTGGTAGCAGACCCACCTACGCCTATGATAAAATCTCGGATGCCAGATTGAACCAAATGAACAATTACTTCACCCACGCCTTGTGTCGTTAGAGCTAGAGGATTTCGTTTATCCTTAGGAATCTGTCCCAAGCCACAAATCGCAGCCATTTCAAAAACGGCAGTCTGGCCATTGCTGGCAAAAGAAACACTTCCATCACTTGTATAGGTATGAGGAATCTTGATACTTTTCTTCTCAAGATTTAGATTTTCAGCAAGAGCATCTAAGGTGCCCTCGCCACCATCACCTATTGGCATGAGGTCAAATTCAGTGTCGGGTAAGGCCTTTTCAAAGCCCAATTTAAGAGCTAAGGCGACCTCTTTTGCAGACAAACTTTCCTTAAAGGAATCAGGTGCAATCAAAATTCGCATGATGTCCTCCTTCTATTTTTCTTTTAGGTAAGGGAATAAGGACTGAACTAACTCATCTGTCATATGTCTTGGACCTCGAACAGTTTTGATCCCTAAACTCTTTAGTCTATCACTGTCAAATTCGGTGTCATTAAAGGTGTATAAGGGTTTAATCCGCATCAACTCCTTAATACTCGCCTCTTCACGATAACCTTGATTAGGGATATTCGCTTCTAAAACCTGACAGAGGTAACGGATGGCCTTGGTAGGTGCCGTAATATAGATAGCCACCAAATCTCCCTTTTGCATACTAGCTTTCTGTGTCCAAAGAATCTCCTCATTTGTGGAGAACTCCTCTCCAATATCGTAGTATTTCAAATTTACCGGGATAATCCAATAATGAGGCTCAAAAGCCTTTCTAAGATGTTTGGGGGCCACTAGGGAGCGACTGTCACTAAGAAGCTCAATAATGGTTTGGTCCGACAATGTCTCGTCTAAAACAAGACTAATCCAGGTCTTCTTGGACATATGGTAGCTAGGGAAAACCCCTTCCATTTTCAAGAGCTTATCCATTTGCTTTTGATTAACCTTCAGGTTAACCACATCATAAATTAAATCCGCCTTTTCTCCATCAAGCCCTAGTTTTTCTCCCTTAAGAGGAAAAAACAAGGCATACCATTTACCATCAACCCTAAAGGACAAATAGCTTGGTTCCTTTTCGAAAGGATGGTCTGCTTGGTCTGAAAATTCTTGAACTAAAAACTGAGCTAGACGATTAGCTTGTGGAGATGAGAACAATTGATTTTCATAACAAGAATCAGCTAGCTGTGAGAGAAGTTCTCCATAAGCTTCTCTGACTTGACCAACGTAGGTTCCAGTGGCCTGAGGACTCCTGAAGATATCATAAGGCTCATCAAGATCGATATCAACAACCTGTCCCGTCAACTTACCTTCTAAATCAATAAGCAATCGAGCTTCAAGTTCATCAGCTATCAGTGTTTTTCTGAACTCGTAACCTTGCTCAGTAGTTGTAAAACCAAAAGGCTCTAGGCTATCCTGTTTTAGGATCTTCTGTTTAAAATAAGCATCCTCAAAAGTCATTGGTTCTCCCTTTTTCTAAAAAAGAGAAGTTGAGACAAACTTAAGTCCCAACTTCTCTTTTTTATTTTGTTGACTGACGTAAGGTAAGACCGTGATTAAGAATAACATCTTTTTCTTCGAGCTCTTCCTTATTCATGATTTTAGTCAACATACGCATGCTAACTGCCCCTAAATCATAGAGAGGATGATTAATACTAGAAAGGTTTGGACGTGTGTAGCTTGTAATTGGTGAGTCATTGCTTGTGATGATTTCGAAGTCTTCTGGAACTGATTTACCTGCAGCAAAGAGGCCATTCAAGAGACCTGCAGCCAATTCATCTTCTCCAACATAGGCAGCAGTGGCACCAGAGTTCAAAACACGTTGTGCTAAATCAAAGCCATCTTTATAGCTATATTTGGCTTCAAAGACAAGACCTTCATTGTAACGCAAATTATTCTTTTCAAGTCCAGCCTTATAACCAGCTAGACGGAGCTTGCCATTAATATCATCAATTAGTGGTCCTGATACAAAGGCAACCTTTTCATTATTCTTGGCAAGTTGTGTTACAGAATCCTCAACGGCAGCTTTATAGTCGATGTTAACGCTCGGTAATTGGTGCTCGAGGTCCACTGTTCCTGCTAGGACAATCGGAGTACGGGTACGAGAAAATTCTGCACGAATTTTTTCCGTCAAGTGGTAACCCATGAAGATGATACCATCTACTTGTTTGGCAAATAGAGAGTTAATCACGGTAACTTCGTGATCGTCATTTTCATCACTAGATGCAAGAACAATATTGTACTTGTACATCGTTGCAATATCATCAATCCCCCTTGCTAAAGTAGCAAAATAACTATTAGCAATATTTGGGATGACAACTCCTACAGTAGTGGTTTTCTTACTCGCCAAGCCACGTGCAACCGCATTTGGACGATAATCCAAACGATCAATGACCTCAAGCACTTTTTTTCGGGTGTTTTCTTTTACATTTTTATTTCCATTTACCACACGAGACACAGTCGCCATCGAAACGCCTGCCTCACGCGCAACGTCATAAATAGTGATTGTTTCATCAGTATTCATAAAAACACTTCCTTTCTCATTTTACGCTCACTCTTTCACGCTAATTGTATCAGATTCTGAAAACACTTTCAATTATTTTGACTGATTTTTTACAAAAAAATGAAAGGGATTCCTTCTTTGTGGTTATGAGGAAGAAAGCCATTTCAGAAAAAGGCCTCTCATTTCGTGTTTCCAAGACTATCCATCGCTTACAAAACTAGCCTAAAAAGTCTCAATGAAAGTAAATGATTTAATGAAAAGCCAAAAAAACAGCTTGCATTTTCCTTATAAAAGTGACAGAATGAGTGTAAGAAATACAAAGGAGTTTTTTTCTATGTCTAAACTTGATCGCATTCGTCATTTTTTGAATGAAAATAAAGCAGGGCTAGCTATTGTTTCAGATCCTGTAACTGTCAATTATCTTACTGGTTTTGATTGTGACCCACATGAACGCCAAATGTTCCTCTTCGTCTACGAAAATCGTGAGCCTGCCCTCTTTGTACCTGCTCTTGAGGTTGCACGTGCCTCTGCTTTACTCGACTTCCCAGTATTTGGTTATGTAGACTCTGAAAATCCATGGCAAAAAATCAAGGCTGGCCTAGCAAGTACAGACAGCCCTATTATTTATGCAGAGTTTGACAATCTCAATGTGACTAAGTTCCAAGGATTGCAAACGGTCTTTGATGGTCGCTTTGAAAACTTGACACCATTCATTCAAAAAATGCGCGTTATCAAGTCAGCTGATGAAATTCAAAAAATGATTGTGGCCGGTGATTATGCTGATAAAGCTGTTAATATCGGTTTCGACAATATCTCTCTTGACGTTACTGAAACAGATATCATTGCTCAAATCGAATTTGGCATCAAACGCTTGGGCTATGAAATGAGCTTTGAAACTATGGTCTTGACTGGTAACAATGCAGCCAACCCACACGGCATTCCTGGAAGCAACAAAATTGAAAAAGATGCTCTTCTTCTCTTCGACTTGGGCTGTATGGTGAATGGCTATGCTTCAGATATGACGCGAACAGTCGCTGTTGGAAAACCCGATGATTTCAAAAAAGAAATCTACCACTTGACTTTAGAAGCTCAACAGGCTGCCCTAGATATGATTAAACCAGGTGTAACTGCCAGCGAAGTCGATGCTGCAGCACGTAATGTTATTGAAAAAGCTGGTTACGGCGAATACTTCAACCACCGCCTCGGACACGGTATCGGAATGGATGTGCATGAATTCCCTTCTATCATGGAAGGAAATGACATGGTCATTGAAGAAGGAATGTGCTTCTCAGTCGAACCAGGTATTTACATTCCTGAAAAAGTTGGTGTTCGTATCGAGGACTGTGGTTATGTGACAAAAGATGGCTTTGAAGTCTTCACACACACACCAAAAGAATTGCTCTATTTTGATGTCTAATTAATAAACATGGGTCTTTAATTAAGTTGAAGACCTTTTTGTTTGTAGCCAAATCGAAAACACCAAAAAAGCTGACCCATCGAGAGTCAGCTTTTGCTATTTTTCCTCATGCTCTTGTCTAAGATAGTCAAGTCCTTCTTCAATCCATCCTGGCATTGCTTCTGCCAAAGGTTTAAAGCCATAGTTTAAACGACTATCAGAGAAACGATGACGATGAGGGATTTTATTTTTTTCTTCCTCAAGGGTTCTCAAAGAAAGACTGGCCTTTTGTGTAAATTCATCAAAATCAACAACTTGAACCAAGACCTCCTGGTCTACCTTGAGAGTATTGTAGATGTTGTCGATATAACCTGTCTTAATCTCTGAGATGTGAATCAAGCCTGTGGTACCATTTTCCAATGAAACAAAGGCACCGTAAGGCTTGATGCCTGTGATAACACCCCTAAGCTTGTCTCCAATTTTCATCTTAGTCTGCTACCTCAACTGTTTCAATTACAACATCCTCAAGTGGCTTATCTTGAGCCCCAACCTCAACATTGGCAATCTCATCAAGCACCTTGTAAGAGTCTTCATCCACCAATTGACCAAAGACTGTGTGACGACGGTCTAGGTGAGGTGTTCCACCATTTTCAGCATAAGCTTCTGCGATTGGTGCTGGCCAACCACCACGTTCAAGTTCCTTTTTAGCATAAGGAATTTCAGGCGTTTGAACGATGAAGAACTGGCTACCATTAGTATCTGGTCCAGCATTGGCCATAGAAAGCGCACCACGGAGGTTATAGAGCTCTTCAGAAAATTCGTCCTGGAAGCTACCACCAAAGCTTGACTCACCACCCATACCAGTACCAGTTGGGTCACCACCTTGAATCATAAAGTCCTTGATAATTCTGTGGAAAATCACACCATCATAGTAGCCACTCTTGGCCAAATTAACAAAGTTAGTAACTGTTAATGGTGCATGATCAGGGAAGAGTTTGATGACCAAATTACCATGATTTGTTTTAATTGTTGCGACTGGACCTTCTACTGTATCCAAGTCAAGTTGTGGGAAATGAAGTTTTTTTTCTACCAATCCGAGTTCCTCCAAGGCATTGAAAATGCCATCTTCTTCTATTGTTCCTGTAACGTAATCTGCTTTTTCTTTCAGTTCTGGTGTGGCATTACCCATGGCAATCTTAAGGCCAACATAGTCAAAGATTTCCATATCGTTTGGACCATCCCCAAACATCATAGCATTGACCGGTTTAAGTTTTTCATGCTCCAAGACTTGCTCTACACCAGATGCTTTTGAGATACCATTTGCTACGACATCAGAGGAGTGTTCATGCCAAGGTACCATGCGGACATGGGCTGCGAGTTCTTCTGGTAATTCAAGGTCACCATCATTTTCCGCAAAAGTCCACATATGGTAAACATCATTCGACAAGTGAAAGTCTGGCTCCACATCACAAAGACCATAGACCGGTTTCATAGCATTATCAATCAAATCTGAACGCTCTGAGACAACTGGCTTATCCTTACCAGCAAAGCCCCAAGCAATTCCAATCTCTTTGCACCAAGCAACAAAAGCTTCTGTAACCTCACGAGCGAGGGGTTGGTTATAAATTTCTTCCCCTTTTCGATTAATCACATAAGTTCCATTGATGGTTACAAAATAATCGGGCTCTAGGTCTCGAATGTCCTCAACGACACCATAGTAGCCACGTCCTGTGGCAATCCCCGTCAAAATTCCTTTTTCTTTAAGCCCTTTGAAAACAGCCTTAATAGATTCAGGAATGTAGCCTGTCTTTTTAACACGAAGGGTGTCGTCAATGTCAAAGAAAACAATCTTAGTCTTCTTGGCCTTGTATTTTGTTTTAGCATCTACTGGCATCGCTAATCTCCTTTACAGTATCACAGCTAGAGTCAGGTATAGCTAGTATCCTAACTAAAGACCGAATGGTACTTTCATTATATCATGTCTTAAAGCCAAAAACAAAAAATCATCTAGGACTATAGTAGTCTTAGATGATAGGCGGTTTAACGGTTAACACTCTTGATAATACGTTTAATATCACGCTCTTGTTCACGACGCTTGATAGACTCACGTTTATCGTAATCGTGTTTCCCTTTGGCAATACCGAGCAATACCTTGGCAAAACTGTTTTTTAGGTAGACCTTAAGAGGAACTAGGGTCATTCCTGTACCCTTAAGATCATTTTGAAGTTTGGTGATCTGCTTCTTCTTTAGCAACAACTTTCTCGTACGGTCTGGATCTTGATTCCAAATATTTCCTTGCTCAAAAGGAGCAATATGGACATTGATTAACCAGGCCTCACCATTTTTGATTTGGGCATAGCCATCTTTAAGTTGGATGCGGGCCGCACGAACAGACTTAATCTCTGTCCCTGTCAGTACGATACCCGCTTCAATAGTATCAACGATACTATAGTCATGTCTAGCCTTTTTATTCTGAGCAACAACATTGCCTTCACCCTTTGGCATAGCAGTCCCTCCATTCTCATCCTATTTTCGTTTTTTAGCAACGTCCTTGTAAAAAGGTTTGTTCCCTTTTTTCTTACGACGACCACTCTCACGTCCCTTGTTATCATTATGAGGACGGTTTTGATTTTTACGTTTGTCTGGTTTCTTAGATGACTTACGTTTTTCGTCATAAGAGCCTTTACGACCATTACCATCTTGACGGTTACGGTTATCCCCACGTTTACCACGACGTTCGAAGTCTCCATTTTGACGGTCACGACGTGGACCTCTATTGCGGAAGGCTTTCGCTTTCTCTTCACGTTCCTGACGTGCCTTGTGATCTACTTTTTCAGTGACATCATACTCGCTTGGAAGGTATTGGAAGTCAATATCTCCGGTTTCCTTATCCGCACGTGTTAATTTGACACGGATAGGCTGACCAACTCGGAAAGTCTTACCAGTTTTCTCACCCTGAAGTGTCATGGTACGTTCATTGTAATTGTAAAATTCTGGAAGGGTGGTGATGTGAACCAAACCTTCGATGGTGTTTGGCAATTCCACAAACATACCGAATTTAACCACACTTCCAACAATACCGTCGAATTCTTGACCAACAAACTCTTCCATGTATTCCGCTTTTTTCATCGCTTCAACGACACGTTCGGCATCAATGGCACGGCGTTCAAGGGTTGAAGATGATGTCGCTAACTCAGGAATAACCTCTTCAAAATGTTCACGTGTTTCTTGAGACATATTGTTAGTGTACTCACGAATCATTCGGTGAACCAAGAGGTCTGGGTAACGACGGATTGGACTAGTAAAGTGGGTATAATACTGAGCCGCAAGTCCATAGTGCCCATGATTGTGTTCTGAATAGCGGGCTTGTTGCATTGAACGAAGCAACATCATGTTCATGACCTCTGCTCCGGGTTTGCCTTGAACTCGCGCCATGAACTCTTGCAAGTCTAGTTGATCCATCTTATTGGCAGTTCCTTTGATTTGAACACCAAAGATAGAGGCATAATCCATGAAGCGTTGCAATTTCTCAGCTTTTGGTTCCTCGTGGATTCGATAAATAAATGGCAACTTAGCCTTAGCGAAATGCTCTGCCACACATTCATTGGCAGCCAACATGAAGGATTCAATCATTCGCTCAGCTGTTCCACGTTCACGCACCACGATATCCACTGGCATCCCCTTCTCATTTACCAAGATACGAGCTTCAGATGTATCAAAGTTAAGGGCACCACGACGCTCACGCATGTCTTCTAAAATCTTATGCAGTTCTGCCATAGCTGATACAGAGTCCATGATTGGCTTAAACTGCCCAATCTTTTCTGGATTTCCAGCCAACATCTCATTGACATCACTGTAGGTCATACGGAAGGTTGTATTAATCACAGATTGGCAAATCTTATGATTAACCACCTTACCTTTTGGAGTAATCTCCATAATGGCTGACTGAGTCAAGCGATCAACATTGGGATTTAGTGAACAAATACCATTTGAAAGACGCTCAGGCAACATTGGCACCACACGGTCTGTCACATAAACCGAAGTCCCACGTGCTACGGCCTCACGGTTAAGAGCTGAACCTTCAGTGACATAGTAGGACACATCAGCAATATGAACACCAAGCTCAAAATTACCATTTGGCAAACGTTTAATATGGACCGCATCATCCAAGTCCTTCGCATCAGCTCCATCAATAGTAAAGGTTACCTCTTGACGAAGGTCAACACGACCAAGGAGGTCTTCCTGACTAGGTGCATCTGGTACAGCTTCTGCTTCCGCCATGACATCCTCTGGGAACTCTGAAACAATATCCATTGATTCTAAGACTTCCAAGACATCAATACCAGCATCCCCTTGATGACCAATAATGTCACGAACACTTCCTACGAAATAATCATAGTGACGGTTAGGGTATTTTTCAATATCAACCTTGATAATTTCAGTACCGTCTAGGGCAACTGGTTCTTTCTTAATATAAATTGGCTGCTGAATTTTTTGATTTTTAGACTTAATGTAACCAGCATAAGGTTCTTTCTCGTCGCTAAGGATAAATTTCCCTACAACAGTCTTAAGCGAACGTTCTACAATTTCAACAACTCGTGCTTCCGCTGCTGTCCCACGCAAACGATCCGCTGGCTTCTTGATAACAACAGCAACAGTATCACCATCAATGGCATGGCCAACATCATTACGACCAATGAACATATCATCTTCACTGTCATCGACATGCAAGAAACCAAAACCGTTCTTATTGGCACGGAAAACACCTTCAACAGTCACCTGATTTGGATTTTCTTTCTTAGGACGCAAGGAAACAGAGCCATCTCGATTAAAACGCAACTGCCCCTTACTTTCCATGGCTGATATGGCCTTGATGAGCTGAGGAAACTTTTCTCCCCCAGCATGATTAAGAGCCTGGGCAATGTCGTTTACACTGGATTTCCCATGCTCCTTCAAATAATTTATAATAGATTCTTTCATGATTTCCTTTTCTTTTATTTATTGACTATAACGCAAAAAATGAGCCAACCTCAGTCAGCTCATTACTTACTTGAGAGAATGGAAAGGACGATTGCATCTACAATCCATAGAAAAACCATGATTCCTGTAAAGCGTTGCATAAAGGCTTCAAAACCACGTGGTTTACTACGTTCAAATAGTGCTTCTGACCCACCACCATCAAAGACATTGCTACTTGGATTCTTTTGTGGCTGCATGAATACCGCAATCACAATAATAGCTGACATCACCAAGAGCAGCGTTAATAATAAGTCGTACATAGTTATTCCTCCGAAAAAGTCCTTTTTATTCTACCATAGAACCCTTTAAGATTCAACATGTAAGGTTACTTTTCTATCCTTAGGGCAGAATTTGGGTACCTGAATTTTCTCAGGATGATTCTGTTTATTTTTACTTGTGAGATAGTTGATGCTCCCACATTCACTACACTTTAAATTGATTTTAACTCTCACCTATATTCTTGACTCCTAGCAATTTTCTAAAGATGATTAAGGACCAGACAAAATTTCCAAAGACAATCATTGCAGTCACAAAGAAGACCCAGCGATAACCTAGACCTGTCGCAACTGCTGACCCAACAAAGGGACCTAAAACCTGTCCAATATATGAAAAGCTTTGATTAAAGCTAAATATTCTTGAGATTCCTTCCTTGGGTGTCATCTTGGTCAATAAAGAATTGACACTAGGCATAAGAGCACCTACACCGAAGCCATAGGCAAAGCGTAAGATACCCAGTTGCAAGGCTGAACCGGCAAAACCACAGAGGAAATACAAGAGAAAGCTATAAAATAGCCCCATTAAAAGCAAGCGATGATTCCCAATACGGTCTCCCAATTTTCCCAGATAAGGGATACTTAAGAGACTAGAAAAGCCCATAGCAGAAACAATTAACCCTGAGTAAAAAAGGATATTTTCCCTCTGACCTAAATAACGAATGTAAAGGGCCAACATAGGTGCAATCGATTGGGCAGAAATCTGAATAATCATACTGGTCACAAAAAGGCCAATCAACATAGATTTGCTGGGAATTCTTGCAAAAACCTGAGAAAGGGTCATCATCTCTCCCTTTTCGACAGGCTGGAAATCCTCTCGCAAGCCAAAAATAGTTAAGAGGCAGCAGATAAATAGAATAAGGCCCACCAATAAAAAGGTCCCTCTCATACCAAACGCCTCAGACAAGGTACCACCTAACAAAGGGCCAATCAGAACACCTGCCGTTAGACCCGTAGACAAGGTCCCCAAGGCATAGCCAGAACGGTTCTGAGGAACCTGACTAGCAATTAATGCTGTGGCATTTGGGACATAGCCCGCAAACAAACCATTCAGCGTTCTCAAGAAAAGTAGCCAGAAAACATTTGGGACTAAGGCAAGACCTCCCATTGTAAAAGTCATCACCATACTTGCCCTGATCATCATGGGCTTTCGACCATAACGGTCAGCCAGGCGTCCCCAAACAGGAGAAACCAAGGCAGAGGCTAAGGCAGAGATGGCAACAGACAAGCCAGCATACCATTCGACCATATCTCCTTTAACACCAAGTTCCTCAATGTAGAGGGCCATGAAAGGCATAACAATGGAGAAACTAGCTCCAGTAAAAAAGGTTCCTATCCATGCAATTTTAAGGTTACGTTGCCAATCAGTACTTTTAAGCTCTTTTTGGCGCAAATAATCATCTTCTTTCTAAAATTCACTATCCATTATATCACAATGGCTAGCTATGAGGAGCTCGTTAAATCATTTATTGCACTCTTAACCTTTTTCTTCAAATCATCGAGACTACCGTTATTATCAAGAACCAAGCTGGCATAGGGCATTTTCTCAGCTAAAGACATCTGGCTAGCGATACGCATACTAGCTTCCTTTGAACTTAAGTGATTACGTTTCATCAAGCGTTGGCACTGGATCTCCGGTGACACTGCCACCAACCAAATCTGATCAAACCAGTCCTGATACCCATTCTCAATAAGCAAGGGAATATCCATGAAAAAAACATCTTCTTCCTTGGCCAAACGATCCCTCTGAGCTGCTAGTTCCTCTCGAATAATTGTCCCTTGAATATCAGCAGACCGCTGTCTCATCTCCTCATTGGAAAAAATCAGTTGCCCTAGTTTAGGACGATTCAATTCTCCATTAGAAAGGAGAATCCCCTCTCCCAACCAATCAAGTAAGGCACGGTACAAACGGCCCCCTTGGGCCTGCATGTCGTGTACAAGCTGATCAGCGTCAATGACCTTGTAACCTGCCTCTTTAATCATTTCAACAACAGTAGATTTTCCTGAAGCAATACCACCTGTTAACCCAATAATCATTGTTTCTGACAATGAGGACACAAATGTGTTCCTCTCCCTCCTAACTTGATTTTCTCAATTGTGCTTGCGCAGCGTGGACAAGGCTGTCCCGTCTTTCCGTAAACCTGTAAATAGTTCTGCATGGTCCCATCTTCACCAAGGGCATTACGATAAGTCCTTATAGTTGAGCCACCTTTTTCAATTCCTAGCTGTAAAATAGCAATCGTTTGATCATGGACCCGTTTCATGGCTGCCTTGCTGAGTTTCTTTGCTGGCGTCTCAGGATGAACCTTGGCTGCCCAAAGCACCTCATCAACATAGATGTTGCCTAGACCAGCCACTAATTTCTGCTCCAAAAGGAGACTTTTAATAGGCTTGGCAGAGGTCATCAAGGCTCTCTCAAACGGAGCATATTTAAAAGCCTTCTTAGTAGGCTCAGGACCAAGCTTTTTCTTTGTAAAATAAGCGTCCTCTTGATTTTTAGCCAATAAATCAAAGGTCCCAAACTTGCGGACATCCTGATAAACAAGAGTCGAGCCATCATTTAAGGTAAAGAAAAGATGGAAATGCTTATTAACAGGAACCTGATCTGTAAACAAGAGGTATTTTCCTTCCATGCGCAAGTGGGAAATCAGAATCAATTGTCCAAGGTCAAAAATCAAGTACTTGCCTCTACGTCGCATGGCTTGAATAGTTTGACCAGGTAAGTCATTCAGAAAACTATCGTAGGAGGTCTTTATCATTTTCGGGACCTTAACCTCAAGCGACAAAATAGTCCGACCTACTACCAATCTTTCTAACCCTCGTCTAACAGTTTCTACCTCAGGTAACTCAGGCATCTGCTCCTCCTTCTAGCAAGAAAGCCGAGCAAGTGCCCAGCTTTTTAATATTCTTTTTCATTGTAACCAAAATCGGCCAAATCAAGTTTTTTATCACGCCAATTTTTCTTAACCTTAACCCAGGTTTCAAGGAAGACCTTGTCCCCAAGCATGACTTCAATATCTTTACGGGCAAGGGTACCAATCTTCTTGAGCATGGAACCTTGTTTACCAATGACAATGCCTTTTTGGCTGTCACGCTCAACCATGATTGTCGCACGAATGTGAATCTTATCCGTCTCTTCATCACGCTTCATCTCATCAATGACAACCGCAACAGAGTGTGGAATTTCTTCACGTGTCAACTGAAGGACTTTTTCACGAATCATCTCCGATACCAAGAAACGCTCTGGGTGGTCGGTGATTTGGTCCGCTGGGAAATATTGGAACCCTTCCTCAAGGTTATCACTCAAGACATCCACAAGATGAGAAACGTTGTTTCCTTGGAGGGCAGATATCGGAATAATCTCCTTGAAATCCATTTGTGTACGGAAATCCTCAATCTGCTCTAGGAGCTGATCTGGATGGACCTTGTCAATCTTATTGATTACCAAGATAACTGGAACTTTAGCTTGTTTGAGGCGTTCGATAATCATATTATCACCCTTACCACGAGGCTCATCCGCTGGTACCATAAAGAGGACTGTATCAACCTCACGAAGGGTTGAATAAGCAGATTCCACCATAAAATCCCCAAGAGCCGTCTTAGGCTTGTGAATCCCTGGGGTATCGATAAAGACAATCTGTTCCTTATCGGTTGTGTAAATGCCCATAATTTTATTGCGGGTTGTTTGAGCCTTATCACTCATGATAGCAATCTTTTGCCCCATAACATGGTTCAAAAACGTTGATTTTCCTACATTAGGACGGCCGAGAATAGCCACAAATCCTGATTTAAATGTCATATAACTTCTTTCCTACTTCGTTTTAATTGAAAATTAAGTGCCAAATTTTAGGTATGAAAACAATCATCCCCGTAATGACTGCATAACAAGAAACCACTAAAACAGCTCCAGCGGCCATATCCTTGGCATTTTTGGCTAGCATCGAAAAGTGATAATTACTAGCTAAATCGACAACATTTTCAATGGCAGAATTAACAATCTCTAGGGCAATTACGAGAAAAACTGCCATCAAAAGAAAGAGCCATTCTGTCGCAGACACACGGAAAATCAAGCCAGCCAATACCACCAAGATAGCTGAAACCAAGTGCTTGCGCATATTGCGTTCTTCTTTAAAAGCCGTTATTATTCCTGTCAGAGCAAACTCAAAACTAGCTGTAAATTCTCTATTTTTCCACTTTTTTTGTGGGTTATTGTCGCGTAAGTCCATAAGCAGTCAAAATTTCTTCCTGTAATCCAAACATTTCCGCTTCTTCTTCTGGGGTGTAATGGTCGTAGCCATTGATGTGAAGAAAACCGTGAACAGCCAAGAAGCCCATCTCACGCTCGAAACTATGACCATAATCCTCAGCTTGCTCATGAGCCTTATCAACAGAAATAAAGAGTTCACCGATATAACTATCAAACTCTCCCATCATTTCAGCTAATTCAGGATTTTCAGCCAACTCTTCCTCATCAAAGCTAATGTCTAATTCAGGCTTATACTCCAAACTAATAACATCCGTTGGACGGTCCGTATCACGATATTCCAGGTTTAGCTCGTGGCTACGTTCGTTGGTTACAAATGTGACCGCCATTTCCTTGTCTTCCTTGCCAAGTCTTTGTGCTGCAAAATCTAGCAACTCCAAGGTTTGTTCTTTTAATTTCTCAGAGACTTGTCCAGTCTCATCAATCATTTCAATATACATAAGATACTTTAGGAACGGCTATGCTCACTTCAAGCATAGAACCGCTCGCTTCCTTTCACTAACTCATTAGCTTTTTTATACAAATACTCAAATACCTAGAATACTAGCCCAGAGTATTTTTGGTCTAATATTAATCACTTCATTATACCATAAGGACACAGAAAAAGCAGACTTAAGGCTAATTGTCTGCTTTTTGTAGGACCTCTCTGGGAATCGCTTACTTATCTAAATTATCCTTAAGACGTTGAATGTGAATGGTTAAAAAGACTTGTTCGTCTAAACTTAGATCAAAGGCATAACTTGTCTTGATATAGGTAGCAATCTTTTGGGTACAGATAAAGGACTCCGGATAATTTATCTTAACTTGTTCGTAAAGGAAAGCATCATTCTTGCCACCACTAACTCCGCTCACAATACGTTGTGCTAGGTATTGGAGATGTGTCATAAAACGGTTATACGAGAAACTATCCTCATCCAAATCATAACCAAAATGAAGACGGACAATGTCACTAATTCCAACCACAATTTGAGTCATCTGTCGGTCTTTTTCATGGAGACCCGCATCTTTTTGTGCATTAACAAAATGTAAGGCGACAGAGGCAGCCTCATCATCTTCTAACTGAACTTCTAAATCCTTGGCAATCAAACGAAGGGCTTGTTTCCCAATTTCATACTCCCGAGGATAAAATTTTCGAACCTCCCAAGCCAAAGGATTCTGCAAAGAAACACCCTCTCTACTTCTTTCAATAGCATAATGTAGGTGATCGGCAAGGGCGATGAAAAAAGAGGGATTAAACTTGGTTTGCAAGACAGCCTCAGCAAAAGTAAGGATATTCAAAAAGACCTGCATTTCACCATCAGGTAAATTGACATAAACACGAGACCATTCCTCTACTACCTCTGTATTTTCCAAAACAAAAGTCTTTTCAATCTTTTCCTTATCAACAAGGTCTCCGACCTTCTTTTGAAAACCTAGTCCCTTACCCATGACAATGTATTCCACATTATTATCCAAAGCTTGGATAACATTGTTGTTTAAAACCTTTTCAATCTTCATCATGATTCCTCGTTATAAAAGCGCTTACTTTGTTTTACCAAATTTTTAATGAGAAACCTACTTACTACAAACTAAAAGTGCTGGCCTGACCAACACTTCTTACTTATAGTTCTGTTCGATTTTCGATAGCTCTTAGCAAGGTCACTTCATCAGCATACTCAATGTCAGAACCGACTGCCAAACCACGCGCTAAACGAGTCACCTTGATTCCTGCAGGTTTAAGGACACGTGAAATATACATAGATGTTGCCTCACCATCTGCTGTTGCATTAGTAGCAATGATAACCTCGTCAACCTCGCTATCCATAAGACGGGTAATCAAACTTTTCAGGTTAATATCGTCTGGCCCAACACCATTCATAGGGGAAATAAGCCCTTGAAGCACATGGTAGAGACCACGGTATTCCTGAATCTTTTCCATAGCTGAAACATCTTTGGAGTCTTCAACAACCAAAATCTTAGTACGGTCTCTAGTTTCATCGGTACAAATGTTACATGGATCATCATCTGTCAAACGACCACAGACCGAACAATAAGTCAATTCACGTTTTGCTGCCAAGAGGTTTTTTGCGAAATCGTTGACATCTTCATCAGACATACTAATGGTATAAAAAGCTAGGCGTGTCGCTGTTTTAGCCCCAATTCCAGGGAGTTTTGAAAAACTATCAATCAGCTTCGCAATTGGAGTAGGATAAAGCATGAAGGCCTCCTGTTCTTTATATTTTTTTATCCATCACTTATCTTTTGTCACTGTCATGGATATGTCTTTACCCAAGAACAAATACTCAAACACTATATCACAGAAAAATCCCTCGTGCAAGGCACGAGAGATTTTCATATTTAGTGAGTATTTTGATAAAGTTCCATGATAGCTTTGACTGCAACTTGGGGGCTTTTACTCTTCCAATCAAGAACATGTGGGTACATGATTCCAACAGCCAACTTCGTACCATCTTTGGCGGTCGCATAGGCTACGGCATTAAGATTATATGTTTTTACTGTGTTACCTGAGCTGTCTGTCGTATAGGTTTCGGCTGTCCCTGTTTTACCACTAATTGGAATGATAGAACTTGCCATAGCTTTACCAGTCGCAAGGCTAGAACCAGAATTAACGACATCATTAAAGCCTTGTTGGATAATCCCCATCTGCTCAGAATCAAGAGGTAAGGTATTTAATACACGTGTATCTACCGTTGAAGCTAGAGCTCCTAAGCTACCATTAGTACCAGCATCATAAATACCTCCCACAATATGAGGTGCTACACGTTTACCACCATTTGCAATTGAAGCAACATACTGAGCCAGCTGAATGGTTGTATAAGAATCGTACTGACCAAAGGCCTCTGTCAAAACGTTGGCTACATTGTAATTCTTAGAAATGTACCCTTCTGATTCTCCAGGCAAATCAAGTCCTGTAGATACCCCCATACCAAAATCAGCGTAGGTATCACGAAGTGTCGTCATGGCCTTATCCATATTGTCAGTCGACAAGGCCATGCCTGGAACATACTGTTGGCCAAGTAGTTTGATTGCAATCTGCACCATATAGGTATTTGATGAATATTCTAGAGCCTGTGTCGCGGTAATAGGACGGCTACCTTGATCTGTAAACCAAGACGTAATCGAGGCTGAACCAGCAATGTTGATTGGTTGGTCAGTCAAGACCTGATTCCCATAGATGGCACCTGAACGCCAACCAGCAGTTAGGGTTGCTCCCTTAACAACAGATCCTGGAATAAAGACATCAGTGATTGTTCCTAAGGCATTTGCTTTAAAATCTTGTGCTCCTTGTTCATGTTTTTGCCCCGCCATGGCAAGTACAGCACCAGTTTCAGCATTCATAACAACGGCATACATTCCTTCAGAATAGGTAGCTTTGTTCTCTGAAATCTCTGAAGAAAGCTGTTGACCTAGGATATCTTCAACTCCCTTTTGGAAATCAAGGTCGATGGTCAACTGCAGATTGTTACCCTTACTTCCCTTTTGAGTGATTTTATCACTAGCAACTTCGCCTTCCTTGTCTACTGTAATCTCACGAACAGTATGTTTCCCTTGTAGCTTCTCCTCATATTCTTTTTCTAGATAAGAAGTTCCTACACGGTCATTAAGGGCATAACCTTTTTTGAGGTATTCCTTAGCATCTTCTTGTGGCAAACCTGCTTCTGAACTTGAGACTTTCCCGATGAGAGGAGACAAGGCTGAATCAACCGTATGACGCTCCCAATCCTTAGCAACCGTAATACCATTAAGTTCCTTCTGTTTAGCTGCTACAATCGCAATTTGTTCAGGCGTCAAGTCTCCTGTTTTCAATGTGACTGTTGAGAAATTAGAAACAGCATTCATCTGTGAGTAAATGTAGACAATCTTAAGCTCATCCTCAGTGTAATCCACTGCTTCATCAGGAACGGCATCAACAGCATTGTTGTAAATAGTAGCTTCAGCTAATTTATTACCAAACTTATCTGTTTTCTTGTCCTTTGGAAGATCATTAACCACACGTTTGTAGGTGGCAGAATCCGCTAGATAGAAATCGCGTTTCTGGCGTGCTGTTACCTTCGTCTCCGTTAGTGTTACCATGGTCGCTAACTTTTCAGCGACCTTCTTCATAGTATCTGATGACACCAAATTGCTACGTGTAAAGGTGATAACGTCCTTACTCTGGTTGGTCGTAAGAGCGACCCCCTTAGCATCAAAGATTTGCCCACGTTCACTTGCAATCCTAACCGTATACTTAGAATTATCCTCTAATTTCTTAGTATAAAACGATTTGTTATAAACCTGCATATAGGTCAAACGTGCAAAAAGTAACAAAAAAAGGACAAAGACTACACCAAAAAGCAAGTAAACACGACGTGAAATGTTTACTGGCTTTCTAGGTTTGTTCGCTCGTTTTTCTTTTTGTTTTTGGCGCCGTTTTTCCCATTTTTGACTGAGTTTTTTCGAAAATGATGTCACTTTTTTTCCTCTATGTTCTCATAAAAATTCTCTTTTATTTTATCACAAATAAGCTTCAGCAATCTTAAAAAAATGTCGAAATCTAAAAAAACTCGCCTCAATATAAGACACGTTTTTTAGATTATATTGACAACTTTTTCATCCAGCTAGGAATGGCTTTACTGATATGTGTCGGCAAAACCACATAGGCATTTTTAGCCAGATCATCAGCGATAGCTGAGTGAAGCCAGGTAGCTACTGTGACAGCCTTATAGCGATCAATTGAAGAAAACTGGGCCAGAAAACCAGTAATCATACCAGCCAAGGTATCTCCCATTCCTCCTGTGGCTTGATAAGGCCCACCAACTTCTAAATAAGCTACTTTTTCACCCTGATAGACAGCCGTCTTATGACTCTTGGCAACCAGGATTGTCCCAGCTCGGAACTCTCCCAAGGCTTTTTGAGTGTTGGAAACGGTCTGCTCTGGAATCCTTAAACCAGACAAGCGTTCCCATTCTTTTTGATGTGGGGTGAGAGTAAGGTGACAATCTGGTAAGCTCTTCTTATTCTTCTTAGCCAAAAGATTGAGAGCTGAACCATCAACAACCAAATTTTGATCTGCCCTAATATTTGCCAGCACCAAGTCCATAGCCTGACTAGCTACACCATCTTCACCTAGGCCAGAACCGATTAATACCACATCAGCTGCCCTAAGATTCTCAAGAAATCTTTCAGTCTCTCTAAGGTCAAAAGCCATGGCTTCAGGGAGATGAGCATGGAGGGCTGTGATATTTTCACGATCCGTAGCCACTGTGACCAAGCCTGCCCCACTATTGACACAAACTATGGCAGCCATAATGATGGCACCACCATAAGGATAAAGCCCACCAACTAAAAGCACTCGACCGTAAGAACCCTTGTGAGACTCTCTCAAGCGAGGTGTTATCACTTGCCTAGCTAAATCGTCATCAACTTTCATAAACTATCCTTTCGCACTACGAAGAGCAGCTTGATAGGTCTGTTCCATCAGCATAGTAATAGTCATAGGGCCTACACCACCTGGAACAGGCGTGATCATGCCAACCTTATCTTTCACTTGATCAAAATCAACGTCACCACAAAGTTTGCCTTCTTCATCACGGTTGATTCCCACATCAATGACAACAGCACCTTCTTTGACATAGTCTTCTGTTACAAATTTTGCACGTCCAATAGCTACAATCAAGACATCTGCCTTGCTACAAACCTTAGCCAAATTCGGTGTTCGTGAGTGGGTCAAGGTAACTGTTGCATTCTTTTCTAGAAGAAGCTGAGCCATAGGTTTACCAACAATATTACTACGTCCGATAATAACTGCTGTCTTACCTTCCAATTCAACATTGTACTCACGAAGGATTTCCATAATCCCAGCCGGTGTACAAGGAACCATTTGACGGCGACCATTCCAAAGATTACCAGTATTCATAGGATGGAAACCATCGACATCTTTTTTAGGATCAATAGCCAAAAGAATACGCATTTCATTAATATGATTCGGCAGTGGCAACTGAACCAAGATACCATGGAAAAGCGGATCCTGATTATAGCGCTCAATAACTTCAATCAACTCTTCCTCACTAATACTCTCAGAAAGATTGACCGTCTGACTATGGAAGCCAGCCTTTTTAGCAGCACGTTCCTTATTACGCACATAAACTTGACTAGCTGGGTTGTCTCCAACCATAATTACCACTAGTCCTGGCACAATCCATTCCTTTTCTTTTAGACGTGCTACCTTTTCTTGCAATTGATCCTGCATTTTAACAGCTAGGGCCTTACCATCCATTATTATCGCCATGGGTGTTCTCCAATACATACTTTTTTTCAATTATACCATAGTGAGGACTCTTTGTGACTAAATTTTCTAAATTTTCAAAAAGACGTTTCAAATGAAAGCTAAAAAAGCTGGAATTGCCTTCCAACTTCTTCTGATTATCTTTCGTGACTAATCCACAAAACCATTTTGCTGACTCCAACCCTTAATAACCTTCAAGGTCTTCTGCTGGTATTTGCCACTTTCATACATGTGATCTGCACCTGTTAAGGAAACGAGAACAGAATCACGGTAGTTCTTAGCTGTTCTTCTAGCAATATTAGGATGAGTCATCTTATCCTTGGTTCCTGAAATGACGAGAACAGGACATAAAATGTTACTAAAGTCCACATAAGCTGCCTTTGTCTTATCAAAGCAATGAAGAGCCATCTGAGTATAAACTTTTCCTGATTCAGGAACCAGATTAGCAAAAACTTCCTCTTTCAAAGCTTCCTCTTGTTCATTCATGCAATACTTGAAAAACTCCTTTTTATAAGGGGGCATGGCTTTTTTCCAAAAACCCCAGCGTAAAAAGTGTTTGCCAAAACAAGCTAACATGGTTGGATAAAAGGCATAAATATCTGCTGTCGGAGCAGGTCCCATGAGAATCATACCAGCAACTTCTGTCTTTTCAGCAACCATTTGAGCCACCAGACAGCCTAAAGAGTGCCCCAAAATGAGTGGTGGTTGGTCTAGACTTTCAATCAAAGCCACTAAATCATCTCGATAGTCCTGCAAGGTAACAGTCCCAACTTTAGCTAGGCACTCTTGATAA
>NZ_JAPVYF010000015.1:0-54796 GCF_041431705.1 Streptococcus sp. 27098_8_74 | reverse complement strand
AGTTTTTGACCAAGTTTTTGGCAGGAAGAGGAGTAGTAAAGGATAAATTTCCAAACGTCCTGCAATCATAGCAAATCCCATGATAAGCTTAGACAAAGGACTGAAAATAGCAAAGCTATCACTCGTTCCAAGTAAAGGTCCAATATTGTTAAAGGTTGAAGCAGCAGCGCTTGTCACAATCAAGAGGTCTTGATTATCCAGTGATAAAACAGTGACTAAACTTAGTATAATGAGTACATATACAGCTAAATATTTAAGAACACTGTGTTGAGTTTCTTTATCGAGAACACTTCCATTGATATGAAGTGACAGGATACGATTAGGATAGAGACTAGCCAGGGTCTGATTTCGTGCAATCTTAGCAATAATCATAGCACGGATAATCTTGAAACCACCGGCAGTAGAACCTGCTGATCCCCCGATAAACATCAGGAGGAGTAGGATATACTGAGAAAAGAGTGGCCATTTGGTAATATCCGTTAGACCAAAACCAGTTGTTGTGATGATAGTTGACACTTCGAAAAATGAGTATTTGAAAGAGTCAGCCAAATTGTGGTAAATCCCAAAAATATTGAGGAAAATCAAACCTGTTGAAATAGCCACAATCGCAAAGTAGGTACGTAGTTCTTCATCTTGGAAGAAAAACTTGATTTTGCGAAGGAGGATATAGAAATAAAGGTTGAAGTTAACCCCAAAGAGTAGGGTACCAACAGTAACCACATAGGTAATCAGATCACTGTGGTAGTGGGCGATAGAGTCATTATAGACAGCAAATCCCCCAGTACCTGCGCCCCCCATAGCAGTGATGATACTATCAAAGATTGGCATACCGCAAAGCCAGAGAATAACAGCAAAAATAACAAACATAGTCAGATAGATGATGTAAAGAATCTGAGCTGTATTTTTGAGCTTGGCAACGACTTTACCAAATACTGGACCAGGCACCTCTGCACGCATAACCTCATGGTGACCATTTTTACTGTTGTTCATGATGGCTAGGGCAAAGACCAATACCCCCATCCCTCCAATCAAGTGGGCGAAGCTTCGCCAGAAAAGTAGGGAGTGGGTAAGTACTCCAGTATCTGTGAGAATAGTAGCCCCCGAGGTTGTGAAACCAGAGCTCATCTCGAAAAAGGCATCAATGACACTTGGGATCTGACCAGCAAAGACGAAGGGCAATCCTCCAAAGAAGGACCAGAGCACCCAACAGAGGGCTACAATAAGCATTCCTTCTTTGGTGTAAATATGGTAGTTCTTTGGTTTAAAGAGAGTACCAAGCATCCCGAGAAAGAGGAGAATCCCCATCGTACCCAAGATGCTGGCAAATACTTTAGCATCTTCTTGATAAATAAGAGCGACGATAAGTGGTACAACCAAGAGAGCAGCCTCAATCAGTAGGAGCTTGGCAATAAGAAAACGGACAATAGATCGATTCATGGCAACTTACCTCTTCAACAAGTCGTAAATGTGAGTTACATTTTGTAAGAGTGTAACGACCACGATTTTATCCCCAATAGCGAGTCTGTCTTCTCCCGTTGGGAAAATAGATTTTCCATTGCGGATAATAGCAGCGATAAGGACACCGTTAGCAAATTCAAGCTCAGAAAGTTTCTTTCCGGCGATTTTGTTATTTTCCTTAATTTGGAATTGCAAGGTTTCGATACGACCATTAGCCACATGGTGAAGGGCATCAAGACTAGAGTCTTTGGCATTAAAACGCCCACGTACAAAGTGCATTACAGTGTCAACAGCGATACTCTTAGGAGTGACAATTGTTGTTGTCTCACGTGGATCGATAATCTCTAAGAGACTAGTACGGTTAACCTTAGTAATATTCTTGTGAATACCAAGGCTTTCGAGGAACATAGAGGTAATGATATTTTCCTCATCTACTCCGGTTAGGGTAGCTACGGCATCATAACTGGCTGCACTTTCCTCGAGAAGAAGGTCTTTAGCAGTACCGTCACCTAAGATAACAGAAACTTCAGGGAAGACCTGACTAAAGGTTTGCGCACGGTCCATTTTTTGCTCAATCAATTTGACCTTAATACGATTGTTTTTCAAGATATTGAGCAAGTAGTAGGAGATGCGCCCAGCACCAATCAACAAAAGTTTTTTGATGCTTTTTGGCTTGATGTAACTGTGGAAAAGTGCCATATCAACACGTTTACCAGTGACATAAATCTTATCCCCAATTTGCATGGTAGCATTTCCATCTGGAATGATGAGTTCACCCTGACGGTGAATCGTACAAACTAGAATATTGCCGAATTTCCTACGGAATTGTTCCATTGTCATACCAGATAATTGGCTATTTTCAGTAACTTTAAATGCCATAAGAATAACGCGTCCATTAGCAAAAGTTTCAACTGATAGGGCGTTTGGAAATTCAACTGTATTGGCAATATAGCGAGCTGTTAAAAGTTCAGGGTTAACTACTAATGAGAATCCAAGAAAGTTCTTGTCTTTGAAATAAGCATTAGAGTATTCTGGGTTACGTACGCGAACAACAGTTTCTTTGGCACCCATTTGTTTAGCCAGAACTGCTGAAATCATGTTCACTTCATCTTTATCAGTCATCGCGATAAAGACGTCACAGTTGCTAACTTCGGCTTGTTCCAAAATTTTAAAATTAGCTCCATTTCCAGCAAAGCCCATAACATCATAGCGTTTGCTGAGGCGTTTGAGGACCTCTTCCTTTTCTTCAATTAAAATAACATCGTGCTTCTCTTCAACAAGAGAACGACAGAGTGCGGTACCGACTTTACCGGCACCTACGACAATAATACGCATGAGTTACCTCCAAATAATCATTACTATGATACTCTATTTTAGCGGAAAAATCATCCTTTTCAGCTAGCTTTATCAACTATTCCTATTTAAGTAAATAAAGGTGAAATTTTTCTTTAAATTGTCTTGACTTTTAGACCAGAAGTGCTAAAATATATTCAAAGATTCGTTATTTTAAATCTAACCTGTCATGATTTAAGCTAATGAACGTCCACAACCATGTCGTCTGCTGAGCTTGACTCCGGGCGACATGGTATTTTTTATGTCTAGGAGAATTGAGATGTCACGTAATCATATTGTCTTGTTTGAACCTCGTATTCCACAAAACACCGGAAATATTGCACGTACCTGTGCAGCGACTAATAGCCCTCTTCATATCATCCGTCCTATGGGCTTTCCAATTGATGACAAGAAAATGAAACGTGCAGGTTTAGACTACTGGGATAAGCTTGACATCACTTATTATGACAATTTGGCAGATTTCATGTCTAAAAATCGAGAGGGGCGTTTGCATTTAGTCACGAAATTTGCGGATAAGACTTATTCAGAAGAGGCCTATGCCGATGGTGAGGACCACTATTTTATGTTTGGTCGTGAGGATACAGGCCTACCTGAAGATTTTATGCGTGAGCATCCTGAAAAAGCTATTCGTATTCCGATGAATGATGAACATGTGCGTAGTCTAAATGTGTCCAATACTGTTTGTATGATTGTTTACGAAGCGCTTCGTCAGCAACAATTTGAGGGGCTAGAGCTGAGTCACCGTTATCAGCATGATAAGTTAAAATAGATACTTTATTTTGTCTTAAAAGAATAATTATAGTCATTGACTATCAACAGATTAGAAATCCATAATTTGAAAACCTTGTCACCAAGGTTTTTTTATGTTATCCTTAAAAGGTCTTCAGGGCAGGGTGAAACTCCCGACCGGCGGTGATTCTTTGGATAAGTCCGCGAGCGCAAGCTGATGAGGTGTGATTCCTCAACCGACAGTATAGTCTGGATGGAAGAAGACCAGTCTTTTTGCGTAGGCTTTTTTTGGCATGGGCAAATCCATTGGGAACTTCTTTCAAATTGTTAAAATTTGGAGGAATTTTTTTATGACAAACACACGTAAATTGGCTTACATTGCCATTTTATCCGCAGTTTCATTCTTGTTGCTTTATTTTTCATTTCCATTGATTCCAGCAGCAGATTTTTTGAAGGTTGATTTTTCAATCCTTCCTGTTCTTATTGCCTTGGTTATCTTTGATTTTAAGAGTGCCATTGGTGTTCTCTTACTTCGTTCATTGTTGAAGCTCTTGCTAAACAATGGTGGACCAGGATCAATGATTGGACTTCCTATGAATTTTGTTGCTCTAGGCGTCTTTGTTTGGGGCCTAAGCTATTTTTGGAAGAAAAATCAAACAAGCAAGAATTATATTCTTGGTTCTGTTGTAGGAACTGTCTTGCTTACAGTTGTTATGGTTATTCTTAACTATATTTATGCAGTACCACTCTATGCTAAATTTGCCAACTTTGATATTGCGCAATTTATAGGTCTCTATAAATACCTTTTCGCTATGGTAGTACCTTTCAATTTACTTGAAGGTTTGATTTTTGCGCTAGCCTTTGCTTTGATTTATGCTCCACTTAAGTCTATTCTAGTAAAATTATAAATATGAAACACAAACACACACATTATACTTATGCTTCTTTTGCCTTATTGTTATTTGTTGCTCTCGGTTATATGGTTAAGTTCTATCCTGAAGCCTTGACAGGATTTGATAGCAACATTCAAACTTGGGTTCGAGGAGGATTACCAGCAGGATTGACACGCTTTTTTAAAACTATTACCATGCTTGGGAATACGCCTGTACAGGCTATTATTGCAATCGTAGCAGTCATCTGGCTTTATCTACGTCAGTATAAATCAGAAGCTATCTTTGTGGGAGCTAGTGGGCTTCTCGCTAGTATCTTGATTGTAAGTTTGAAGTATATTTATCAGCGTCAGCGTCCATCAATTACGCATTTAGTGCATGCTAGTGGTTATTCTTTCCCTAGTGGTCATTCTTTGGGAACTTTTATGATTCTTGGAGCAATTGCCATTGTCCTTGCTCAGCGTTTGGAGAAAAAAGAATCTAAAATAGTAGTTTATGCTATTACTGGGCTTCTGATTTTCCTTGTTGGACTTTCGCGTATTTATGTAGGTGTTCATTATCCAACAGATGTTTTAGCTGGCTTTACCTTAGCCTTTGGGTTGCTTAATGCGATTTATCCAACTTATGATCGTATTCGCTTTGAATGGCGATTCCAAAGTAAACAGAAATAAAAAAACATGTAGTTTTGAACTGCATGTTTTTTTGATACAAAGGAAGGTCTTTCCTATATAAAATGTATAAAAATAGCTTATTTTGACTATTGTTCTGTTAAAAATGCATTAACTGTATATTAATTATATTATAATTATGATATAATGTTTTTAAAATTTCGAAATAAAGGAGTGTCTCTTGAACATAAAAGACAGCATTGGACTAAGAATCAAAACTGAGCGTGAACGCCAGCAGATGTCACGTGAAGTGCTATGTTTAGATGGTGCGGAATTGACTGTTCGTCAGTTAATTCGCATTGAAAAAGGGGAGTCGCTCCCGTCTTTGGATAAATTATCTTATATTGCAAAACGTCTAGGAAAAAATATGACCGATTTATTGGATCATGATAATATTACTATCCCTGACGAATACTACGAGATGAAGAATCGTCTGATTAAGTTTCCAACGTATAGAAATCCAGAAAGAATAAAGGCTAAACTTGCCTTAATTGAGGAGGTCTATGAGAAATTCTTTGAACTTCTCCCAGAAGAAGAATTGTTAACTCTAGATATTTTGGAAAATATTTTGAGTTTTACTAGTTGGGAAGAGAGTCCTAAAGTTGAGGAAATATATGAAGACTTGTTTGAACAAGTCAAAAGGAAGAAGAAATTCTCAACTAACGATTTATTAGTTATTGACTATTATTTCTTCCATCTTTATGGAAGAAAGCAGTATGATAAAAAACTTTTTGAAAGAATCGTAAAGAGAGTATTAAATCAGGAAATTTGGACAGATGATGTCTATAATATTGTTTTATTTAACGATTTGATGGCTATCGCTGCTTTGAAGATTTTTCACAATTCCTTCTCAGACTTCTTAACAGTTGTGGATAAAGCCTTAGCTGTTATAGAAAAATCACAATTCTATAGCTATAAACCTAATGTTTTTGTTCTCAAAGCCAAATATGAACTTCTGCATAAAGGAAACAAGAAAGAGGCTGCAGAAAATTACGATAAGGCCATAATGTTTGCTTCCGTTTTAGAAGACTCGGTGCTAGAAGAAAGTATAAAGGCAGGTAAAGCGGCAGATGGTTTATAGAAATGGTGGTGACATAAATGTCACTACTTTTTTAATGGTTAAATGTTTACTATAGAAACATAAATAACAGTTAAAAGGAGTTTTATTTTGAAAAAACTAAAATTATTTACACTATTCTCACTACTTATTACTATCTTGCCTTATTTTGCAGGTTGTCTTTAATAAGGAGTCACCATGTCAAAATATCCATATATTTCACAGGTTGATCAGCGTGATTGTGGTGTCGCTACCTTGGCTATGATTCTTAAACACTATGGTTCATCTTATAGTTTAGCTTATTTGCGAGAGTTGGCTCAGACTTCTCGTGAAGGTACTTCTGCGCTTGGTTTGGTGGAAGCGGCCAAGCAGTTGGGTCTTGAAACTCAGGCTATTCGTGCGGATTTAGACTTGTTTAAACAAGAAAACCTATCTTATCCTTTTATTGTACATGTGGTTAAAGAAGGTGGGCTGCAACATTATTATACGGTGTTTGGTCAAATCAAGGGGCAGCTTGTTATTGGTGATCCAGATCCTAGCAAGAAGGTCATTAAAATGCCCTTAGAGGAATTTGCCAAAGAGTGGACGGGAGTTACTCTCTTTTTTGTTCCAGGAGAAACCTACACTAAATACAAAGAAGATGTACCTGGACTTCTTTCATTTTTACCAATTTTGTTTCGTCGTAAGGGTTTGATTGCAGTTATTGTCTTATTAAGTTTTCTAGTGACCCTTGTTAATATTATTGGTTCT
This sequence comes from Streptococcus sp. 27098_8_74, assembly GCF_041431705.1. Classification (NCBI taxonomy): domain Bacteria; kingdom Bacillati; phylum Bacillota; class Bacilli; order Lactobacillales; family Streptococcaceae; genus Streptococcus; species Streptococcus sp. 27098_8_74. The sequence continues at coordinate 47,891 of NZ_JAPVYF010000015.1, read as the reverse complement.
TATTATTTGCAAGCTATTATCGACCGTTTGATTCCTCAGGGGGCCTATAATCTTCTGACCATGATTTCGCTAGGCTTATGCATCTCTTATCTTGCTCAACAAGTTTTTACTTTTTTCAAAGATTATCTTCTACATCGATTGGGTAATTACCTGTCCATTGCTGTCATTCTTCCTTATATCAAGCATGTCCTTTCCTTGCCTATTAGTTTCTTTAGTTCACGTCGTACTGGTGAAATCACGTCACGTTTTGGAGATGCTAACACTATTATCGAAGCTCTAGCTTCAACGATTTTATCGATTTTCCTAGATGTGACCATTGTGATGACTCTAGCTGTGGCTCTTATTGTACAAAATCAGTCACTTTTTGTGATGACTCTCACGGTAGTTCCTCTTTATGTTTTAATCATTGTGGTATTCTATAAGCTTTTTGAAAAGGAAAATTATCAATTGATGGAGGCAAATAGTCAGGTCAATACCGCTGTTATTGATGATTTGCGAGGTATTGAAACCTTAAAATCCTTGAGAGTTGAGGATAGACGTTATCGGGAAATTGAGGTGAAATTCCATGACTATTTGAAGAAGTCCTTGTCTAAGGCCAAGTGGCAATTAACGCAGGATGGGTTAAAGACAGGGGTTCAGTTAGTTTCTAATGTCTTTATCCTCTGGTATGGGGCACAATTGGTTATGGAAGGGCAACTATCTGCAGGTCAGTTGATTACCTATAATATGTTGTTGAATTATTTTACAACTCCTTTAATTAATATCATCAATCTCCAATCTAAAATTCAGCAAGCCAAAGTCGCCAATAATCGTCTTCAAGAAGTATATGTTGTGGACAAGGAAGAAAAAGGAAAACTTAAAGAGTTATCTTTTAAACAACTTGCTTTTAAAGGAGTTAGTCACCGTTTTAGTTATCAGCAAGAGACTCTTAGTAAGATTGATTTAACGATTCATAAGGGTGAGAAAATCGCCCTCATGGGTCAGAGTGGTTCTGGAAAAACGACCTTAGCTAAAATGTTGTCAGGTTATTATACGAAATCTAGTGGTCATGTAACCCTAGATAAAGATGCTATTAGCCATGCGGAGTTGCGTCAAATGGTGACTTACGTTCCCCAGCAGACCTATGTGTTTACGGGAACCATTTTAGAAAATCTGCTATTAGGATTTGAAGGAGAAGTTGACGAGAAAAAGCTTATTAAAGTTTGCCAACAAGCTGATATCTTAGAGGATATTCAAAAAATGCCACTAGGCTTTCAGACCCAAGTATCTGAAGACGGTGGTTTGTCTGGCGGTCAAAAACAAAGATTAGCTATAGCAAGGGCTCTATTGTCCAAACAACCTATCTTGATTTTTGACGAAGCTACTAGTGGTCTCGATAGTGATACTGAAAGCAGGGTCATGGCTAATCTTGCTAAGATTAAACGAACAATGATTTTTATTGCTCATCGCAATAGTGTACGTCAACATGTCAGTCGTGTAGTGACCATGGTGAGTGGCCAGATTGAGTCAGACAGTGCTAATTTCAATCCATTCCAGTTTATTTAAAAAAGAATCTTCCTATTATATATGTAGAAAACTTAAGAAGTCTAAATTTTCACATCTTGCACCTATCTTATTAATATAGTATACTGGTAGCATACTATTAAGAGGTGTAAACATGTTAGAGGCATATAAAAATTTTTGGTTAGGCTATCTCGATTTTTATGGTCGTACAAAACGATCAGACTATTGGTGGGTTGTCTTGATTAATGGAATTATCGGTAGTTTGATTTTCCTACTGATGGACTTACTTGGGGAAACAAGAGCTGCTGGCTTTACATTGACAGCTTTCATTCTATTTATAGCAGCAACGGCGCTTCCTACCATTTCTATGCAGATTCGTCGTCTACGTGATGCCAATTTCAATGTTGCTTGGATTGTATTAAAAGCGACACCACTACTAGTAGTACTTTGGGTGATGTATGCCTTTCCTACAAGAGATTCAAAATAACTCCAATATAAAAAGGGTGAAACTAGTTAATCTAGTTCCACTCTTTTTTCTTATAAAATAAAGCTACCTAAGAGGCTAATCAAGGTGAAGCTGATAGTTGCATAAAATACAGCGAGACGGGTTGCCTGGATAGGCTTATAAAGTCTAATAAGTGTTAGGACACACCAAATAAAGAGTACTGTGACAAACCAACCTGATAGTAAGCGGCGTGGCGTTACACCATAGAGTGCGATATAAACGCCAAAGAGTTTCCAGCCGGCGATAAGGGCAAAGAGGCTAGCGAAAGTAAAGAGTAGGGTACTCAACAAACGAAGCCCCTTGTGGGTGAAGAAGTTTTCTTTAGAAAAAATGTAAAGTCCAGCTAGGATTCCCAAGTTAAGGGTAGAGACTCGAACCAATTGCCAGAAGCCCTGAACAGCAATATGTGAGGCTTGATGAGCTGGAATGTTGACTTGGTTGAGAGAAAGGAGTTCTCCCATTTGACTAGTGGCAGTTAATATGAATAGGGCATAAGTAAGGCAGAGGCTTCCGAGTACGATATAAGCTGCTACTTTTGGAAACTGACGGGTTGTTTTAAGACGGCCTTCAAATCGTTTTCGACTAAGTGGCTTTTCTTTTGCCAAATAGGTTGCAACGAGTTGAGCAAAAAGTCCTAGAGCCAGAGGGATACTGGTTATTAAACGAGAGAACAATAATCCGTTATCCTTGAAGGAGATAGTGAAATCAAGTAGAGAAGCAAGTGTCTGGAAGAACTGTTGCCAAAGTTGTCCGAAAGCAGGCAAGACCTAACTAAGCTGACTAGCAGCGAATACAGTCAGTAGCAAGGCAATCACGATACTAATGAGAATCATCCATTTGTGGTTCTGAACTGCGTGTTTTTCTTCTTCAGAGAGCTCTTGTTTAGGTGCTGTTTTATAGAGTAGTGTCCAGGCTCCGATAAAGAAATATTTCAGTGGGAAGATGCAGCTAGTGTATATGAGGTCTAGCCAAACCATAATTCCCAAACGGTCTTGACTACTTTGTCCAGTACGTGCCATTAAGTAAAGGAGGATACTCGCATGAAGGCAAAGAATTTGAGCGCTCCCCCAGTTGTCGTGCAGACCCCAAAGACTAATTTGTAAACCTTGTAGTAGGCTAGTGCCCATAAATATTGCCGATTCAAGTCGCATTCCCTTTGCTTTTCCACCTAATAGACGACAGCCCAGTTCAATCGTACTTATCAAGACAAGGGTTGCTGGAAAGGCAAAGGAAAAATGGGTCAAGTAAGTGACATATAGGAAGCAGGCCACGAGACAGGCGACAATCAGTCCCTTAATTTTCCAAATGTCTTTTGGTGAAAAATATTCCAAGAGTTTCTTGGTTTTGGTTTGAAGACTAGTCTTTTCGTCGGAATATTCCTGGGAGACTAGCTGTAAATTAGTAGTATAGTTATTTGTTTCCATCATAATTCTCCTTTTGGATGTTAGTCCAAAAAAGACTTTATCATAAAAAATGTTCGATTTTGTCACCCAACTGTAAAATTACTAAAAATAGGTCTATGGACTTAGGTCTGAAGAATGAGTTGGAAAAATAGGTGAGTAAAAAATATTATGCTCACATTGAATGATAGATTGTACGGGCTATATTGTTAGAAACTGTCAAATGCTAAAGATAGTTTTTTAGAGATTAACTGTTTGTTTATCTGGGATTGAGCAAAGGACTTCTATCGAGGATCACTAAAGGTGATGTCATTTTTTAACACTATATGTTAGATTGACTACCATCTAAATGTTGCAAAATTTCTGAAAATTCGTTGACATGTGTTTTCAAAGTAGTATGATAATAACATAAAAAAACTTAGGAGGTTCTTATGTTAGGTGTCATCCTACTCTATGTTGGTATGGTTTTGATGAGTAATGGACTCCATCGTTTAGAGGGGATTCCTGATAAATCCAATGTTGTCATGAATATCTTTACGGGTGGTTTGGGTTTGATTCTCAACATTATTGTCATTGCTTACGGAGCTTGTACGGGGCAAGGCGCTGAATGGTTTTATGGTAGCGCCACTGGTCTTTTATTTGCCTTCACCTACCTTTACTCAGCGATCAATACGATTTTCGATTTTGATCAACGTTTGTATGGGTGGTTTAGCTTATTTGTGGCAATTAATACGCTACCAGCAGGGATTCTTTGCTTAACATCTGGATACGGTGGTAATGCTTGGTATGGTATTATTTGGTTCTTGTGGGGTATCCTATGGCTAACTGCCTTTATTGAAATTAATCTTAAGAAGAATCTAGGAAAATTTGTCCCTTACCTAGCTATTTTTGAAGGAATTGTAACAGCTTGGATTCCAGGGCTTTTGATGCTTTGGGGCAAGTGGTAAGCATTGATTTAAGGAGGAAAAACGATGCAATTGACAATGCGCGAGCAGGAAAAAATGATGATTAGCCTTGCGGCTATGATTGCTCAACGACGTAAAGACAAAGGAATCAAATTGAATCATCCAGAAGCAGTTGCTTTAATCACTGACTATGTGCTTGAAGGTGCAAGAGAAGGTAAAACTGTTGCCCAACTGATGGATGAAGCTCGCAATCTCTTAACACGTGAAGATGTTATGGAAGGTATTGCAGAAATGATTCCAATGATTCAAGTTGAAGCTACTTTTACGGACAGTACAAAACTGGTTACTGTTCATGATCCTATTCAGTAAGGAGAAGTGTAATGATTCCAGGTGAATACCATGTGGCGAGTGAGCCAATTGATTATAACGGTGGTTACGAAGCCATTAGTCTTGAAGTGAAAAATGTGGGTGACCGTGCTGCTCAAGTGGGTTCTCACTACCATTTTTATGAAGCAAACGAAGCTGGTCTTCAATTTGATCGTGAAAAGGCGCGAGGCAAACGTCTAGATATTCCAGCAGGTACAGCCATTCGTTTTGAGCCAGGTGAAACGAAAACAGTACAACTTATTGACTTTGGAGGGAAACGTCGTATTTTTGGTTTCAATAACAAGGTCAATGGTTTCTTAGACTAGAAAGAGGACAAATCGATGAGTTTTAAAATGGATCGTGAAGAGTATGCTCAACACTATGGACCAACTGTAGGGGATAGCGTACGTCTTGGAGATACCAATCTTTTTGCAGCCATTGAAAAAGACTTTACTGTTTATGGACAGGAATCTAAGTTCGGTGGCGGTAAAGTTTTGCGTGATGGTATGGGTGTTAGTGCTACGGAAACACGTGACAATCCATCAGTTGTTGATACCATTATTACAGGTGCAACCATTATTGACTATACAGGTATTATTAAAGCAGATATCGGTATTCGTGATGGTAAGATTGTTGCTATTGGTCGCGGTGGTAACCCAGATACAATGGACAATGTGGACTTTGTTGTGGGTGCTAGTACAGAAGCCATTGCTGCAGAAGGTTTGATTGTGACTGCTGGTGGTATTGACCTCCACGTACATTATATTTCTGCTGACCTTCCTGAATTTGGTTTGGATAATGGAATTACGACCCTCTTTGGTGGTGGTACTGGTCCCGCTGACGGTAGTAATGCAACAACATGTACACCAGGTAAATTCCATATTACTCGTATGTTGCAAGCTGTTGATGATATGCCTGCTAACTTTGGTTTCCTTGCCAAAGGTGTTGGTTCTGAGACTGAAGTGGTTGAAGAGCAAATTAAAGCTGGTGCAGCAGGAATTAAGACACACGAGGACTGGGGTGCGACTTACGCAGGAATTGATAATTCCCTTAAAGTTGCGGATAAATACGATGTTTCTTTTGCGGTCCACACCGACTCTTTGAATGAGGGTGGATTTATGGAAAATACTTTGGAATCTTTCCAAGGTCGTACCGTTCATACCTTCCATACTGAAGGTTCTGGTGGTGGGCACGCTCCAGATATTATGGTTTTTGCAGGTAAGGAAAATATTTTGCCATCATCAACTAACCCAACTAACCCATATACTACAAATGCTATTGGTGAGTTGTTAGATATGGTTATGGTTTGTCACCACTTGGATCCAAAAATCCCAGAAGACGTATCTTTTGCCGAATCACGTGTTCGTAAACAAACTGTGGCTGCAGAAGATGTTCTTCACGATATGGGAGCCCTTAGTATCATGACTTCAGATGCCATGGCAATGGGACGTGTCGGTGAAGTAGCAATGCGTTGTTGGCAACTAGCTGATAAGATGAAGGCTCAGCGTGGTCCACTTGAAGGGGATTCAGAGTTTAACGATAATAACCGTATTAAACGTTACGTGGCTAAATATACAATTAACCCTGCCATCACCAATGGTATTGCAGACTATATCGGTTCTGTAGAAGTTGGTAAATTTGCAGATTTGGTTATCTGGGAACCAGCACAATTTGGTGCAAAACCTAAGTTGGTGCTTAAGGGTGGTATGTTAACTTATGGTGTTATGGGTGACGCTGGTTCAAGTCTTCCAACACCTCAACCACGTATCATGCGTAAATTATATGGTGCTTACGGTCAAGCGGTTCACCAAACAAATCTTACATTTGTCTCTCAATATGCTTATGATCACGGTATCAAAGAAGAAATTGGTTTGAATAAGATTGTTCTTCCTGTTAAGAATACGCGTAACTTGACTAAGCGTGATATGAAGCTTAATGACTACGCTCCAAAAACAATCCGTATCGATCCACAGACCTTTGATGTCTTTATTGATGATGAGTTGGTTACTTGTGAGCCAATCCATACGACATCATTGTCTCAACGTTATTTCTTGTTCTAAGGAAAACGCTATATACATGAGGCTGGAATTTTTCCTCCAACCTCTTTTGTATTTTACAGCCATAACGTTTTTAGCACTTTATTAGGTTGCTATATGAGTCTGATGCTAGACTTTTAAAATGTAATAGAAAAGGAAAAAGTATGATTTTTACAAAAGTAGATGCTCTTGTTAAGGATATCGATGTGGACAAATACCATATTGAAACAGTCATTCTTTCGAGTGACGATCTTAACAAAAAAATTATTCGTGTGAAGAGTGATCATGGGAATGAATTTGGTATTCGTCTTGATAAGGGACAAAAATTGCAAAATGGCTCTGCCTTTTTTATCGATGATCACCATGTTCTAGCTATTGGTGTTGAGTCACAGGATTTGATTGTCATCTCACCTAAAGATATGGATGAAATGGGAATCACAGCTCACATTCTTGGGAATACTCATAAACCAATTGAGGTGAAAGATGCCAAGATTTATTTAGAGGTTGACCCAGTAGTAGAGCAAGTCTTGACTCAAAAAGAGATTGCCTACACGATTGAAGAAGTGGTCCTTGATAAACCCCTACGCCATGTGAATTTAACTGCCCATGAACATTAATCCCTTTGCTAATGTGTCTTTGCAAGATTATCTTGAAATTGTGCAAATTGTCGATTCCACCTTTCCAATTGGATCATTTAACCACTCATTTGGGATGGAAAATTATCTGCGTGAAGACACTGTAACAGATGATAAAGGTTACGAAGAGTGGCAAGAAGCCTATTTAGCTAGTCAGTTTAAATATGGTGAAGGTCTTGTAATCAAACTGGTTTATGATGCTATGGTTACAGATAACATAGAGCAGGTTTGGCATTATGATAAGGTCTTGACAGTTTCGACGCAAGCGCGTGAAACAAGACAGGGGACTAAAATGATTGCTAAGCAAATGCTTCGACTCATTCAAAGGCTTCATGCTATTCCGGTATTGGATGACTATCAGTCTAAAATACGTAAGGGTGTGGTCTTCGGCAATCCAGCTATTGTCTTTGCGCTCTATGTGTTTAACAAGGGCTTGGGATGTAGTGAAGCCATAGCACTTTATGGCTATAGTGTGATTTCGACGATGGTTCAAAATGCTGTGCGTGCCATTCCCCTTGGACAGTTTGCTGGACAGGAGATTGTTTTACGTAGCTTTTCACAATTAGAAAAAATGACACAAGAAATTCAAGAATTGGATGCGTCCTACCTTGGGGCCAATACGCCTGGTCTTGAATTAGCTCAGATGAAACATGAAACACAGGTATTCCGCCTATTCATGTCCTAAAATATCAACAAGGTTGAGAGGAAAAAACAATGACAAAACGTACTGTAATTATTGGAGTTGGTGGACCTGTTGGTTCAGGTAAAACCCTTTTGCTTGAGCGTCTTACACGACGTATGTCCGACTTAAATTTAGCAGTTATTACTAACGATATCTATACAAAAGAAGATGCCCTTTTCTTGGCTAAAAATTCAAGCTTAGACGAAGACCGTATCATTGGTGTAGAAACTGGAGGATGTCCTCATACTGCGATTCGTGAGGATGCCTCTATGAACTTTGAAGCGATTGAAACTCTTCAAGAACGCTTTAACCATGATTTGGATGTTATTTTCCTTGAAAGTGGTGGAGACAACTTGGCTGCGACCTTCAGCCCTGATTTGGTTGATTTTACCATTTATATTATTGACGTTGCTCAGGGTGAAAAAATCCCACGTAAGGCTGGTCAAGGGATGATTAAGAGTGATTTGTTCTTGATTAATAAGACTGATCTTGCACCTTATGTTGGAGCCAACCTAGACCGTATGCGTGAAGATACCCTTCATTTCCGTAACGAAGATTCTTTCATTTTCACAAATTTGAATAATGATGACAATGTTAAGGAAGTAGAAGAATGGATTCGTAAGAATTTCCTACTAGAGGACTTGTAAGATGACACAAGCATATGATGGCTTTGTCCATCTTGGATTTTCAAACAGAAATGGTCGTACAATTTCCCACAAGAAATATCAAGAAGGTAACTCTCGAGTGTCAGCGGATAATTCAGATGCCAATGGCGTTCCTTACTATTTCCTAATTAATATGGGTGGGGGCTTTGTCGAGGGTGAGCAGTATCAAGTGACCATTGATGTTAATAAAGATGCTCATGCCTTGGTGACAACTCAAACACCTACCTATGTTTACAAGTGTGAGAAAGGACAGTTGACACAACAGAATACGTCTATCACACTTGAAGAAAATAGTTATTTGGAGTACATGGCTGATGAAGTTATTCCATATTTAAAATCACGCTATTTCCAAACAAGTCGTATTGATATGGATAAGTCTGCCCACTTGATTTATTCAGATGGTGTAACGGCAGGTTGGTCTCATGAGGATTTACCGTTTCAATACCATTATTTTCGTAATTTGACACAAATTTACCAAGATAATGAACTTGTTTATAGCGATCAGACTCTCTTAGAGCCTCAGAAACAAGATATGTTTAAACTTGGTTATTTTGAAGGATGGCGTAATTACAATAGCTTGGTAATGGTGTCACCAAATATTGACGAGGCTTTTGTTAAGGCTTTGCGGAAGTACTTAGAAGGGCTAAATCTTGAGTCTGATTTTGCCATTTCATCCTTAGATATCTCAGGTTTGGTGTTACGTATCTTAGGAAAAACTGCTGAGGATAATCGTCGCGTCATTTATTCTTGTGCAGACTATTTTAGACAAGAAATACATGGATTAACCCCTTTGAATTTGAGAAAAAATGATATGAGGAGATAAAAAATGCATATTCCTGAAAATTACCTAAGCCCTATGACTTGTGTGGCAATGGGGGCAGTTATGTTGCCTATTTGGTATAAGGCTGTCAAGGAAGTGAAGGTAAAGGTTGACACTGATAAAAAAACGATTCCTATGTTGGGAATCGGGACTTCCTTGTCCTTCCTTATCATGATGTTTAATCTTCCAGCCCCAGGTGGAACGAGTGCCCATGCTGTTGGGGCAGTGCTAATTGCTATATTGTTAGGACCTTGGGCCTCCTGTTTAGCAGTTAGTGTGGCTCTAGCTATGCAGGCTTTGCTATTTGGTGATGGTGGGATTTTGGCCTTTGGTGCTAATGCCTTTTGTATGGCTGTTGTCATGCCATTTGTGGGTTATGCTGTTTATAAACTCTTGAATAAGTGGACAAAGAACAGGATAATTGCTAGCTTTTTTGGAGGTTATATTGGAATTGTAGTTGCGGCCCTGACTGTTGCGGTTTTACTAGGAATTCAACCGATTCTCTTTAAAGATAGCAGTGGTAATCCGCTTTACAATCCATACCCTTTGAGAGTGACGCTTCCAGTAATGGGCTTGACTCACCTGCTTATCGGTCTGGTAGAAGGATTTTTCACAGCCGGTGTTCAAGAATTCATTGAACGTTTGAATATTGATAATACTCAGGAAATAACGACTAAGAAACTACGTCCTTTATTGCTCTTTATCTTAGCCTTAATTATCCTAACGCCACTTGGTTTATTGGCGACGGGAACAGCTTTTGCAGAATGGGATGTCAAAGAGTTGGTAGAAAAATTGTCTCATTACCATGTGGAAGCCCAAGCGCCAAAAGGAATGTTGAATGGTTTTTCATTCAATGCCCTCTTCCCAGATTATAGTATCGCAGGCATTCCAGAAGTTTTGGGTTATATCCTGAGCGCTGCCTCTGCTGTTTTGATTTTCTTCATCCTCTATCGCTTGATTTTCGGTAGAAAGGTTGAAAAATGATTCTTCCAGATTGGATGTCGGAAGAGCGCCCAGTAGTCACTAAAGTCGGTAGAAATAACTTTCTTATCCGGAATCGTCACCATCTGGAAGCTCTTCTTCAAAAGTTTGAAACGCATCCTTTAAAAGTAGCATCAGTCTTTCATCCAACAGCTAAGGTTTTACTTCTCTTTTTCTTACTTGTTTCAGTGGGAATTAGCCGAAATCTCACAGTTTTGTGGATTCTAGCCTTGTTTTTAGGAGCTGGCGTGGCTTTTTTACCGCATTCTGTTTTAGTAAGAACTTTGAAAAAAACTGTAGTGTTGTTGATTTTCCCTCTCGTTCTTTATCTACCGCATCTCTTACTTAGCGGAGGTCAATCGCTCTTTCTTTTTAGACTTCCTTTGATTGCCGTAGCCATTGCTTATTATTCAGAGACAAGTACAATAAGTGAGATGCTAGTGGCATTAAAAGGGTTGCATTTTCCTGATCTTGTTCTGCTCCAGTTAGATATCACCATAAAATATATCGATGTCTTTGGAAAACAATTAATGGATTTGCTCAAAGGGATTGAAGCACGAAGCTTTGGCGGCAACCATCGTTTCCGGATTGGAAGTAATATCTGGGGAATTTTATACCTTAAAGCTATACGCTATGGTGAGGAACTAACTCAAGCCATGGAAGCACGTTGCTTTGTCGGTGAGTATGTCAAGTCATCACAGTCATTCACATGGAAGGACTGGCTGGCCTTGATAGGTCTAGTAGCAGTGATTTTAGGACAGATTCTGTTAGGAGGATGAGATGTTTCAATTGAAACAAGTGGCCTGTGCCTATGAACAAAAAAAGGTCTTTACTGGTCTTGATTTGGAGATTAGACAAGGACAATATGTGATGTTGATGGGGGAAAATGGGACTGGAAAATCAAGTCTTATCAGTTTATTAACTGGCTTCAAGCAGGAAGAATCTGGTCGCATTCTTTTCTTAGGGAAGGACCTCAAAGAATGGCTGAAGGACAAACGTCAAAAACGAGATTTTTATAGTCGCCTCGGAATCCTCTTTCAGGATGTGGATAGTCAGTTATTTAATAGTACTGTCTATGATGAGATTGCTTTTGGTCCTCGCCAGCTAGGTCTAACCGAAGAAGAAGTCTCACAGCGCGTTCAAGACACGCTATCCCTGCTTAAAATTGAAGATTTAAGAGACCGCGTTCCCTATCAACTGTCTGGTGGAGAAAAGAAGAAAGTGGCTTTTGCCAGTATCATGGTAACGAATCCAGATGTGTATATTCTTGATGAACCCTTCAATAATCTTTCTAAAGAATATGAAGAATTTTTTAGGGAACTTCTACATGACCTTCATTCAGCTGGTAAAACCATTATCATGTCTGCTCACCACTTCAAGCACCTTCATCATGAAAAGGCTGATGTTCTTCTTTTCGAAGATGGCAAAGCTGATTTCTTTCCTGTCCAGGAAGTGCTCAGTAACCAGCAAGTAGTTGAGCGTTTGTCACATTATTAATAAGGATAAGTAGGAAATCGTTCTAGGTTTCCTACTTTTTTCTTTGTCAAACAATTGATATTTTTAGGTGATAGTATTTTCTTATCACCTTGATTATGTTTAAGTATTAGTTAAGCTTAGTGAATTCTGTTACAATAAAAACAATCAATCTCAAAGGAGAGTATTATGAAACTTAAAAAAATTCTTGGAATTACGGGTGTAGCCATTGCTTCAGTAGCTTTGCTTGCTGCATGTTCATCTAAATCATCAAAAGAAGCATCTAAATCTTCAGGTGCTAAAGAAACAATTAACTTTGCCACTGTTGGGACAACAGCACCGTTCTCATATGAAGAAAACGGTGAATTGACTGGTTACGATGTGGAAGTGGCCAAAGCAGTCTTCAAAGACTCTGACAAATATGAAGTGAAATTTCAAAAAACAGAATGGTCTTCAGTCTTCACAGGTCTTGACTCAGCTAAATACCAAATGGCTGGGAACAATATCTCTTATTCAGAAGAACGTGACCAAAAATATCTCTTCTCATATCCAATTGGTACCACACCAGCTGTTTTGACTGTTCCAAAAGATAGTAATATTAAGAAATATGATGATATTGCTGGACACTCAACGCAGGTTGTTCAAGGAACATCGACAGCTACTCAATTGACAGAGTTTAATGAGAAACATTCAGACAAGCCAGTTGAACTTAACTACACAAATGAAAATATTACACAAATGTTGACAAGTTTGAATGAAGGTAAGTATGACTTCAAGATCTTTGATGCACCAACTGTTAATGCAATCATCAAAAACAATAAATTGAGCAACTTGAAGACGATTGAGCTTAAATCTGATCAACAACCATACATCTACTTCTTGTTCGCAGATAACCAAAAAGACCTTCAAAAATTTGTAAACAAACGTTTGGAAGAACTCCAAAAAGATGGTACTTTGGCTAAGTTGGCTGAAAAATACCTTGGAAACAAAGATTATATTCCAACTAAAGACGCTTTGAAAGTTCCAAGCAAAAAATAAGAAAGGAGCTGGGAATGAATCTCAGCTTTTTCATATAATTAAAATCTAGGACATGTTATAGTTGAAAACTATAGATATATACAATTATAAACAATTTGCTACAATTCTTATCCTATGGGATAATAATTTTACACTTAAAACAATTAAAGGGAGTTCGTTATGAAACTTAAAAAAATTCTTGGAATTACAGGATTGGCAGTCGCTTCAACAGTAGCTTTGGCTGCTTGTGGTGCTGGCGGTAACAAATCAGCTAAAGATGATAAAACATTAACAGTTGGTGTCATGACTTTGGATGACACTACTGAGCCATTGTGGGATAAAGTCAAAGAATTGGCAAAAGACAAGGGTGTTACTATCGAGTTGAAAGAGTTCACAGACTACAACCAACCAAATGAAGCCCTTAAAAACGGCGAAATCGATGTTAATGCTTTCCAACACATTTATTTCTTGAACAACTGGAACAAAGAAAATAAAGGTGATGTTGTTGCGGCAGCTGACACACTTCTTAGCCCAATCCACCTTTTCTCAGGTACTGAAAACGGAAAAGCTAAGTATAAAGATGTTAAAGAGCTTCCAGATGGAGCTACTATCTCAGTACCTAACGATGGTACAAACGAAAGCCGTGCTTTGACACTCCTTCAAACAGCTGGTTTGATTAAGTTGGATGTTAAAGATGGTGAATTGGCAACTATCAAGAACATTTCTGAAAATCCAAAGAAATTGGATATTAAAGAAATCGCAGCTGAACAAGCTGCCCAAACTCTTTCATCAGTAGATGCAGCAGTTGTTAACAACTCATACGCACAACAACAAAACGTTGACTATGACACAACTCTCTTCCAAGAAGATCCAAGCCAAGATTTAAAAGATTGGGTCAATATCATTGCAGCTAATAAAGATTGGGAAAAATCAAATAAAGCTGATGCTATCAAGACTTTGATTAAAGCCTACCAAAATGATGAAGTAGCGCAAATCATCTATGATGCATCTAACAAGGTTGACCTTCCAGCATGGAAAGGTGCCCCAACACAAGATCAATTGAAAGCTAATTCAAAGAAATAAGCTAAGGACAGAGGGCGTGTGAGAGCACGCCGTTTTGTCGTGTATGAAGGAGACGATTTGATGGCATTTTCAAGTGAAGAAGAGCAGTTACGAAAATTTCGTAACGATGAAATTGCTCAGCACTATTTTGAAGTTTTGCGGACTTTGATTTCTAAAAAATCTATTTTTGCTCAAAATATTGGTCTCTATGATGTGGCTGCTTACCTTGGTGAGATTTTCTCTGGTGTTGGCGCAGAGGTGACAATTGACGAGACTCATACGGCACCTTTTGTCTTGGCGAAATTCAAGAGTCCAAATCCAGATGCGAAAACAATTATTTTCTATCAACACTATGACACTGTTCCTGCGGACAATGATCAGCCATGGACCGATGAACCTTTCCGTCTGACTGTTCGAAAGGGATATATGTATGGTCGTGGTGTCGACGATGATAAGGGCCATATCACAGCTCGGTTGACAGCTCTTCGTAAGTACATTCGTGAGGTCGGAGATCTTCCTGTAAATATTACGTTTATGATGGAAGGCGCTGAAGAATCTGCATCAACAGACCTTGAAAAATATTTAGACAAATACCGAGATGACCTTCTTCCAGCAGACCTATTGGTTTGGGAGCAAGGGAACCGAAATAGTAAAGGTCAATTGGAAATCACAGGTGGCAACAAGGGGATTATTACCTTTGACTTGTCTGTCGATAGTGCTGATGTTGATATCCACTCTAAATTTGGTGCAGTGATTGAATCGGCGTCATGGTACTTGCTCAATGCTATCTCAAGCATGAGAGATGATCAGGGACATATCCTTATTGACGGCATCTATGAAAAGATTGTCCAACCAAACGAACGAGAGATGAATCTTATCGAAACTTATGCCATTGAAAATGCAGACAGTCTTCGTAGGATTTACGGCTTAAAACTACCCATTTTAGAAAGTGACCGCCGAGCGTTCTTGAAAACTTACTATTTTGAGCCTGCTCTTTCTATTGAGGGAATTTCAACAGGTTATCAGGGGCAAGGGGTTAAGACCATCTTACCAGCTCAAGCCAGAGCTAAGATGGAGATGCGTTTGGTCCCTGGCTTGACACCTGAGTACGTTTTGGAGTGTATCAAGGCTCACCTTAAAAAAGAAGGATTTGACCGTATCAAGGTGACCTTCACTCTTGGTGAAGAAAGTTATCGTAGTGATATGTCTGATCCAGCTATTGTCAATGTTATTGAGTTAGCAAAAGGCTTTTATAAAGAAGGTGTTGCTGTACTTCCAACGGCAGCAGGTACAGGGCCTATGCATATGATTCATCAAGCTTTGGGTGTACCAATGGCAGCCTTTGGTATAGGGAATGCTAACAGTCGTGACCATGGTGGGGATGAAAATGTTAGCTTAGCAGATTACTACACCCACATTGAACTAATTAAGGAGTTAATTGCAAGTTATGAGTAATGTCATTATTGATTTGAAAAATATTGATATCACCTTTACACAGAAACGCCGCACTATTCAAGCGGTTAAGGATGTGTCTATCCAGATTGAAAAAGGTGATATTTACGGAATTGTTGGTTATTCAGGGGCTGGTAAATCTACCCTTGTGCGCGCAATCAATCTTTTGCAAGTGCCTACAGCTGGTAAAATCACTATCGGTAAAGATGTGACTTTTGCAGATGGTAAGGTCCAATTGTCGACAAAAGAATTGCGTCAGAAACGTCAAACGATTGGGATGATTTTCCAACACTTTAACCTTATGGCTCAAAAGACGGCTTATGAAAATGTAGCCTTTGCCCTTCGTCATTCTAAACTAAGCAATGAAGAGAAAGACAAAAAAATTCGTGGTCTTTTGGAATTGGTTGATTTGGCTGATCGTGCTGAAAACTATCCTGCACAATTATCAGGTGGTCAAAAACAACGTGTAGCGATTGCCCGAGCCTTGGCTAATGATCCTGAAATCTTGATTTCAGATGAGTCTACATCAGCCCTTGACCCTAAAACAACTAAGCAAATTCTTTCACTTTTGCAGGATTTGAATAAAAAGCTTGGTTTGACAGTGGTTATGATCACCCACGAAATGCAAATTGTTAAAGATATTTGTAATCGTGTTGCCGTTATGCAAAATGGTCAACTTTTGGAAGAGGGTAGTGTCCTTGAGATCTTCTCAAATCCTCAAGAAGATTTGACACAAGAATTTATTGAAACTGCAGCAGGGATTGAAGATGCCTTGGCTAAGATTAATGCACAACCTTTGGTGAAAAACTTACCAAGCTCAGCCCTTCTCGTTCAACTTAAATATGCTGGTTCTTCAACAGATGAGCCACTCTTGACGGAAATTTTCAAAGATTACGGAGTTTCAAGTAACATTCTTTATGGTAATGTTGAGATTCTAGGTGATACTCCTGTTGGTGAATTGGTCGTTGTCTTGGATGGTGAGGCAGATAAGGTTCTTGCTGCTCAAAAAGCGATTGAAAATGCAGGTGTCAGCTTGCAAGTACTTAAGAAAGGAGCCCAATAATGGCAGATTGGATTCAACAAAACTTTCCAGATATTTATCGTATCGGTATGCAGGGGGTTAACTCTTGGCCAGACGCCATCTATGCGACTCTCTACATGACGGTTATTTCCTTCATCATTGGGGGACTTCTTGGTCTTGTTATGGGGCTCTTCTTGGTATTGACAGGTCCTCGTGGAGTTATTGAAAATAAATTTGTTTTCCAAATCTTGGATAAAATCACTTCAATCTTTCGTGCCATTCCTTTCATCATCCTCTTGGCGATTTTGAAAGGCTTCACTTACTTTATCGTGGGGACTAACCTTGGTATGACAGCTGCCTTGGTTCCATTGTCAGCTGCAACCTTCCCATTCTTTGCACGTCAAGTACAGGTGGTACTTGCAGATCTTGACCGTGGCGTTATTGAAGCAGCACAAGCAAGTGGTGCTACACTTTGGGATACGATTAAGGTTTACCTTGGTGAAGGTCTACCTGAGTTGGTTCGTGTATCAACCGTAACTCTGATTTCCCTAGTCGGTGAAACTGCAATGGCCGGTGCTATCGGTGCAGGTGGTCTTGGTTACATCGCCATCTACTATGGATATAACCGTTCTAGTACATCAGTTACCATTTTGGCAACTTTCTTAATTTTGATTTTGATTTTCCTTATCCAATTCTTGGGTGATTTCTTGACTCGTAAATTGAGTCATAAATAGGATTTGAGAGCCTGTTTGCCACAGGCTTTTCTAATGTCTTGACGATTTCAGATATTTATCATAGTATGGAAGCTATCGAATGCTTTATGGTTGACTAACCATAAAAAAGGAGTTAATGAGTTATGAAACGTTTTATTTCAACTTGGAATAGAACCAGTCTAATTAAGCGCATTGCCATTGGTGTGGTAATTGGTGCTGTACTTGGTTTGCTTGTTCCTAAGTTTACGGTTATTGGTCTCTTAGGGGATATGTTTGTTGGTGGCTTGAAGGCAATTGCTCCACTCTTGGTCTTTGCCTTGGTTGCCAATGCCCTTTCTCAAACGCGAGAAGGGCAACAAAGCAACATGAAGACAGTTATTATTCTTTATCTCTTTGGGACCTTTGCGGCAGCATTGACGGCTGTTATTTCTCACTATATTTTTCCAATTTCTCTGAAGTTGGGAGCAGCGGCAGCGACTAAATCGACGGCACCTCAAGGTGTGGGAGAAGTCTTTAAAGATTTGTTGCTTAAGATGGTGGATAACCCTGTCAATGCCTTGGCTCAAGCCAACTACATTGGTGTTTTAGTATGGGCGGTTGTCTTTGGTTTCGCCATGCGAACAGCTAGCACTCACACGAAAGATTTGCTACATACCTTGGCAGAAGTGACTTCACAAATCGTTCGTTGGATTATTAACTTGGCACCATTTGGTATCCTTGGTCTTGTCTTTAATACTATTTCTGAGAATGGTGTTGGTGTTTTGGCGGATTATGGTGTCCTAATCCTTGTTTTAGTGGGAACAATGGCCTTTGTTGCCTTGGTTGTTAATCCTATTATTGCCTTTGTGATGATGGGCAAAAATCCTTTCCCACTGGTTTTCCGTTGTTTGAAAGACTCTGGGATTACAGCCTTCTTTACTCGCTCGTCAGCAGCTAATATTCCTGTTAACCTTCAGCTTTGTAAAGATCTTGGTTTAAATCCTGATACCTATTCAGTTTCTATTCCTTTGGGGTCAACTATTAATATGGCTGGGGCAGCCGTGACAATCAATGTCTTAACTCTTGCTGCAGTAACGACTTTGGGAATTCAGGTCGATTTTGCGACAGCACTCATTCTTAGTGTGGTTGCAGCTATTTCTGCCTGTGGTGCCTCAGGTATTGCTGGAGGATCCCTTCTATTAGTGCCAGTAGCATGTAGCCTCTTTGGTATCTCAAATGATTTGGCCATGCAAGTTGTTGGTGTTGGCTTTATCGTAGGTGTCATCCAAGACTCTTGTGAAACAGCCCTTAACTCTTCAACAGACGTGCTTTTTACAGCAGTAGCAGAAAAGAGCCGTTGGAAGAAAGTATAGATAATTGTATAAGGTCGGCCTATTTGGCTGGCTTTTTGATTTTGGAGAAAACATAGTCAAAGACTATAGCTAGCTCAAGAATCTATCATCTTTAAAAAGCCCATAAAATATGGTAAAATAAACCGTTCAAAGAGAAAAGGTGAAACATTTATGACTAATAATTTATTGGTGCTTCAATCAGACTTTGGTTTGGTTGACGGTGCTGTTTCGGCCATGATTGGTGTAGCTCTTCAAGAAGAACCAAGTTTGGGAGTTCATCACCTTACACATGATATTACTCCCTACAACACTTTTGAAGCTTCCTATCGTCTGTTTCAGACTGTCGAGTACTGGCCAAAGGGAACAACCTTTGTTTCCGTAGTTGATCCGGGTGTCGGCTCATCACGTAAAAGTGTGGTTGCCTTAACAAAGACGGGGCAATATATCGTCACACCAGATAACGGAACACTTTCTTATATCAAGAAGGATGTCGGTATCGTTGCTGTCCGTGAAATTTCAGAAGTTGAGAATCGTCGTAGTAATACGGAGCTGTCTTATACCTTCCATGGTCGTGATGTTTATGCCTATACAGGTGCCAAATTAGCTTCTGGTCATATCAGTTTTGATGAAGTAGGTCCTGAGTTACCTGTGGACAAAATTCTAGAGCTTCCAGTGGTTGAAACCATCATAGAGGATAATTTGGTTCGTGGTGCAATTGATATTTTGGACGTCCGTTTCGGCTCTCTTTGGACCTCTATCACACGTGATGACTTTTATGCCTTGGAACCAAACTTTGGTGATCGATTCGAGGTGACCATCTTTAACAATGATATGTTGGTCTACCAAAATCAAGTTACCTATGGGAAATCTTTTGCGGATGTTCGTATCGGTCAGCCAATTATTTATATCAATTCCCTCTATCGTGTTGGCTTAGCCATAAACCAGGGGTCTTTTGCCAAGGCCTATAATGTTGGTGTGGGGTCTAACTGGCACATTGAAATCAAACATTTAGGAGATTAAAGTAAGATTATGAAAAATAATTCAATTCGTACAGTAGTTGCGACAGGTATTGGTGCAGCACTCTTTATTATCATTGGTATGTTTGTTAATATTCCTATTTTTGGGAATACCAGCATCCAACTTCAGTATGCTGTTCAAGCACTATTTTCAGTGATTTTTGGGCCTATTACAGGTTTCTTTATGGGCTTTATTGGGCATGCGCTTAAAGATGGTATTCAATACGGAAATATCTCATGGGCTTGGGTGTTTGCAAGTGCCATTACAGGTCTTGTAATTGGTCTATTCAACAAAAAATATGATGTGACAACTGGCAAGTTTTCTTTGATGAGTATGATTTGGTTTAACTTAGCACAAGCATTGGCCCTCCTTATTGCCTATGGTATCGTTACTCCTATTGGTGATAGACTCCAATTCGCACAAGCCTGGTCATATCTTTATGCACAAAGTTTTGTAGCTGGCGTAGCTAACTTTATTACAATTGCAATCGGAGGAACCCTCCTTCTTGCAATCTATGCTGGCTCACGTACACAATCTGGTAGTCTTACCAAAGACTAGCATGAATCATAGGAGAGTGGGACTGTCAGTTTGCTTTGATACCTCCTCTCTTTTTTAGTAGAAACATGGATAAATACATTAGTTTTAATCAGTTTACATTTCAATATGATGCGCAAGCAGAAGCGACGCTTAAAGATATCAGCTTTGATATTGTCAAAGGCGAGAAAGTGCTCATTTTAGGCCCTTCTGGTAGCGGAAAGTCGACCCTGGCTCAGTGTCTCAATGGTATCATACCTAATATTCATAAAGGTCAGGCAAAAGGCCAGGTAAGGATAGATGGTCAGGATATTTTCAAGCAATCTATCTATGATAAGTCACAGTTGGTATCTACGGTATTGCAGGATCCAGATGGTCAGTTTATTGGCCTAACAGTAGCCGAGGATTTGGCTTTTGCCTTGGAGAATGATTGTGCTGATCAAAGTGAGATGAAGGATAAGGTAGCTCTCTGGGCTGAACGTCTAGACTTGACTTCTCTTTTGAATCACCGCCCTCAAGACTTATCAGGTGGCCAAAAACAACGAGTTAGTTTGGCTGGAGTCTTGATTGATGAGAGTCCTATTCTTTTATTTGATGAGCCTCTAGCAAATTTAGATCCTAAATCAGGACAGGAAACCATTGACCTCATTGATAAAATCCACAAAGAGGTGGGAGCTACAACAATTATTATTGAGCATCGTCTAGAAGATGTTCTTTATCGTCCTGTTGACCGGATTTTACTGGTCAATGATGGTACCCTCCTCTTTAACGGTAGCCCAGATGAGCTTTTATCAAGTACTCTCTTACTGGAAAATGGGATTCGCGAACCTCTATATGTGACGGTTTTACGTCAGTTGGGATTTGACACAAGAGATGCACAAAATCTTAGTCAATTGGATGCTTTAGACTTATCTGACCTTGTTCTGCCAGATAGAGTTTTGAAAGATAAAAGAGACAGTTCAAGTGATTCTATTTTGAAGGTTGAGGGGCTTAGCGTTTCCTATGGGGATAATCCAGCGATTATAGAGGATATGTCTTTTAGCTTGAAAAAAGGTGAGCGACTAGCGATTGTCGGTAAAAATGGAGCTGGAAAGTCGACGCTTGCCAAAGCTCTATGCGGTTTTGTCCCTAGTCAAGGGAAATTAACTTACAAGGGTCAGAATATCAGTCAGGATAGCATCGCCGAGCGTTCAGAACGTATAGGCTTTGTTTTGCAAAACCCAAATCAGATGATTAGCCAAACTATGATTTTTGATGAGGTCGCTCTTGGTTTGCGTTTGCGAGGTATTGAAGAGGCTGAGGTTGAAGCGCGTGTTCATGAGGTCTTGAAGACTTGTGGTCTCTATAGTTTTCGTAAATGGCCCATTTCTGCGCTTTCCTTTGGTCAGAAAAAGCGCGTGACCATTGCGTCTATCTTAGTTTTGAAACCTGAAATCATTATCTTGGATGAGCCAACGGCTGGTCAAGATTACAAGACTTACACAGATATCATGAATTTCTTGGACAGTCTTCAGAAGCAAGGTCATACGATTGTGATGATTACCCATGACATGCAGCTCATGTTGGAATATAGCGATCGTTGTCTCGTTGTGGTTGAGGGTAAAATCATTGCAGACGACAACCCTGTTACAATTCTTAATCAGAAGGATTTACTAGAGTCAGCCAATCTCAAGCAGACCTCTCTTTATACTTTGGGTCAGAAATTGTCAAGTGATCCAGTAGAAGTAACCCAGTATTATATTGAAAAAGGAGGCCCTAATGTCTAATCGTTTAATTGGTTATCAGTCCGGTCAAGGTTTCCTCTATGATTTGTCTGGGGCAAGTAAGATGCTTTTCTTTATCTTGGTTTCAGTTGCCTGTATGGCAACCTATGATCCACGCTTTATCCTAGCAGTAGGCTTACTTTCCATTTATCTCTTTTATTTGGCTAAGATTCGTTGGCGAGATATTTCTTTTGTTGTTAAGATTATTGGATCCATTGCCCTCTTTAATTTACTTATGGTCTACCTTTTCGCACCTGGTTATGGTGAAGAAATTTACGGAGCAAAGACAGTTCTTATTGAAGGCTGGGGGCGTTTCTATCTAACCAGTCAGGAGCTTTTTTACCTTGCAAATCTATTGCTTAAGTATTTTTCAACGGTCCCTCTTGCCATTCTTTTTCTTATGACCACTCATCCGAGTCAGTTTGCGGCTAGTCTTAATCAGATTGGAATTCCTTATAAATTTGCCTATTCCGTTAGTTTAACCTTGCGTTATATTCCAGATGTCCAAGAAGAATTCTTTACGATTCGTAAGGCTCAAGGGGCTCGTGGTTTGGATTTGTCGCAAAAGTCGGGATTGGTCAAACGTATTCGCGGGAATCTCCAAATTGTTCTTCCACTAATTTTTTCATCTCTCGAACGAATTGATACCATATCGACAGCTATGGAGCTACGTCGATTTGGTCGCTATAAAAAACGTACCTGGTATGTGCATAAATCTTTGATGAAACAAGATTACCTTGTCATCGTGTCAGCTATTCTTTTATTGGGGATTAGTATAGGCTTAATCTTCCTCAATCATGGTCGTTTTTACAATCCATGGGGATGATATTCTTGGCTTTTAGTAAAAGTATGCTATTAAGCACAACTAAAAACGTTCCAGTCTTGTCTAGATGAACGAGATTGGAACGTTTTTTGTTATTTTAAATATCCTAAATAATCAAATTTTTCTAGTGTTCGATTGTCAGCGACAACTAGTATGATCCCTTCATCAGGTAGTTTCTTACTTGGGTCAAAGTGGGTGTTTAACTTGCCACTTTTCTCATCTCTAAAACCAATAACATTGACGTTATAATTTTGTCTTAGATTTAAAGTATGCAAGGACTTTCCAGCCCATTCACTAGGAATTTTAAGTTCAATTAAAGCTACGTCATCCTCTAAATGAAAAACATTTGATATGTTATAGCGGAGGATATTTGAAGCCAATTCTTTTGCTGTGCTACGTTCAGGAGTGATGACCCAGTTAGCACCCATTCCGTAAAGGACTTCCTCATAATTGTTATTCATAGCTTTGGCAATAATATTCTTAATACCAAGTTTTTTGCACTGCAAGAGCGCTAGCGCAGACGATTCTAGGTGTTCTCCAGTTGCAATAATGACCGTATCGCAAGTATCAATACCAGCAGAACGTAGAAAGTCAATGTCAGTAATGTCACCAACAGCGGCCTTAGTCACCTGATCAGCAAGGGAATCAATTGTTGTAGAGTTATTATCTAAGGCGATAACGTCTTGTCCAAAAGAGGAGAGTTCGGTTGCAATGGTTTGTCCAAAGATTCCCAAACCGAGGACCCCAATAATTTGTGTTTTCATATAAAATCCTTTCAGAATATTGTCAATGAATAAAATTGTTTAGCCAACTGAAATATCAGTTGGGGCATAAGAGACATGCTTTTCTTTTTTGGTCATCAAGCTCAAGAGAACAGTGATAGGTCCAACACGGCCAATGAACATCAGAGACATGATAACGAGTCGTCCTAGAGTATTTAGATTAGGGGTCAAATCCATTGAAACACCAACGGTAGCAATGGCTGACACACTCTCAAAAAGTAGGCCAAGGGGCGATAGTGTAGGATTAGTCTCCAGCAAAATAACATAGCCGACAAAGAGCATTGTTAGGAAAAAGAGTATAACTGTGAATGCTTGCAAAACAGTCTTATTAGATATAATACGATTTCGAAAAACAACGCTCGAGTTAACAGATAGTTCTGACTTAAAAAGCAGGAACATGATAGAGGCAGTTGTCACCTTGATACCACCCGCAGTTCCTCCAGGACCACCCCCAATAATCATTTGAATCATAAAAAGAAGATTTGTGGAGAAATCGGCATTGGTATAGGAAATAGTCGCAAAACCAGCGGTACGCATGGTTACAGTCTGAAAGAAACTTACCAGAAGTTGTTGCCAGACATTGAGAGTACCGATTGTCTTAGAGTTATCCATTTCCAGTAACCAAGCAAGTAGTGTTCCTCCTAAGAGGAGACAGCCTGTACTTATAAGAACAAGACGACTTTGATTGCTGAGAGGTCTACAAGCTAATTTCCAATTCCTTGGACGATCTTTAATATAACGTCGCAATAGTTGAATCAAATCAATCCAAACTGCAAATCCCAAACTTCCAGACATAATGAGAAAAGCTACAGCAAGGTTAATGGTTGGATTGGTTGCATAATCCTGTAAACTGTTAGAACCTAAGTTGTCAAATCCAGCATTACAAAAGGCAGAGACAGCTAGAAAGAGACTATTAAAAATGCCGTGACCAAGTCCAAAACGAGGAACGAAATCAGTCATGATCACAAGTGCTGCCAAAGCTTCAATAGAAAAAGTAATTTTATAGACCTTAAAAAAATAAGCTTTCAAATCTTTTTGGTTATCCCTGCTAAGTGCGGATTGAAGGAGATCTTGATCACTCAGTCCTAATTTATTTTTCAGGGTATAGGTGCTAAAGGCTATAAGAGAGACGAGCCCAAGTCCTCCCGTCTGCATGAGAAGCATAGAGAAAATTTGACCGAGACCATTGTAAGCCTTACTGACCGGGACAACAGAAAGTCCAGTTACACAGACCATTGACACAGTATTGAAGAGATGATCCAGGTAGCTTGTTTCTGGACTATTTGCATAGTGGCTTATGGGAAGGCTAAGTAAAATACTCCCCACTATAATGACAAAGACAAAGCTGAGCACAAGCTTTTGCGTGACAGAAAGACGATTGATCAATGAAAACCTCCGAGTTATCATAAGAGTAAATAATAATCCAAGGAGTAAGACACCTCCTTGGATAAACGTTATAGCGGCTTCTTGTTAGGAATTCCAGCACGACGTGGGTACTTATTTGGGGTTTCTTTTTTCTTATCGACAATAGTGACATTACGTCCATCCCCATTTGGCAGTCTGTAGTTCTCGTTGAGAATAGGCTTTGCAAAAAGCGAGTTCAAGGCATTTTTAGCATCGGCTAACTCTTCATCAGCTGCTGCAGCTTTAAGTGCAATAAGTTGTCCACCAACCTTTAAGAAAGGAATGGTCAATTCTGAGAGAACCTGCATGCGTGCGACGGCACGGGCAGTAACAATATCAAACTGAGCACGGAAGGCCTTGTCTTGTCCAAAATCCTCTGCACGTCCGTGATAGAAGTGAACACCGCTGAGCTCAAGTTCATCAGCCAAGAGATTGAGGAAATTGATGCGTTTATTAAGTGAGTCGATGATAGTCACATCAAGCTCAGGGCAAAGGATTTTCATAGGGAGACTTGGAAATCCAGCTCCAGCTCCGATATCCAGAAGTCGAATACTTTGATTTTTAATATGCCCTTGAAGAACAGGAGCCAAAGAATCAAAGAAATGTTTGAGGTAGACCTCGTCTCTTTCTGTGATTGCAGTAAGGTTGATCTTTTCGTTCCATTCTACCAAAAGCTCAAAGTAGCGTTGGAATTGGTCTTTTTGTTTTTGGCTGAGATCGAACCCCAGTTCTTTCAAAGCCTTGTAAAAATCTTCAGGTGTCATTATATATTCCTTTTATCTAGTTTCAATGCTCTTATTTTACCATAATTAAGAGCTTTCATCTAACTCTATAGGACAGATGGAAACTGGGTCTGAGTAAGTTTCTCATTAGCTGTGAAAAAAGTTCTAAGTTTAAGAAATATGTAATATTAAAGGTGTTATTTTTTCTTAAAAATTTGATATAATACTAATTAAGTCTAAAATCATAATCATGCTCTCTAATGAAAAGTGAATGTAGGGGATTATGGTCTTGTGGATTGAAAATAGATCCCTATGGGGAAATTTAATTTGAGGATTAAGAATGATTTATCTTTCAGAAGTTAGAAAGTCTCCAGAGGGGCTCGCCTTTACCGAAGCACCTTCTTTGTTGGAGTCTATTAAAGAACGCTATGATCAAGTTTTAAATCTTGAACAGATTCAAGCAAGTGGTCAGGTAGCCTATGATAATGGCTTGTACCTTTTGGACTATCAACTTAGCTATGATATTACCTTGCCATCTAGCCGTTCACTTGAACCTGTGACACTTAGCTTTAACTATCCGGTTTCAGAAACCTTTATACAAGAGGCAGATGCAGCTCTTCAAAAGGAATTAGTCGAAGAAAATCTAGTTCTTATCTTGGATGGGGATACCATTAATCTTGATGAGAGTATTTTAGATAATATTCTTCTTAATATTCCTTTGAGAGTATTAACACCTGAGGAAGAATCAGGACAAATTTCGCTCTCAGGTAATGACTGGGAAGTCTTGTCAGAAGAGGATTTTGCCGCACTTCAACAGGAGAAAAAAGAGGCAAGTAATCCCTTTGCCCAATTGAACGGTCTATTTGACGAAAATTAATTCAAAAAAATAAACTAAAAATGTTTGACAATTTTAAAAATCTGTATTATTATATCATTAGAAGTTAATTTTCGGATTTATTTATAGGGTAAATCTACAGACTTTTTAAGGGAAATAGAAGTCAAAAAATTTTAAGAAAGTGGTAAATACTTATTATGAGCAAACGCATTTTGATTGTTGAAGATGAGAAAAACCTTGCTCGTTTTGTCTCTCTTGAACTTCAACACGAAGGATACGACGTTGTGACAGCAGACAACGGACGTGAAGGACTTGAAATGGCACTCGAGAAAGATTTCGATCTTATTCTCTTGGACCTTATGTTGCCTGAGATGGACGGTTTTGAAGTAACACGTCGTCTCCAACAAGAAAAAGATACTTATATTATGATGATGACAGCCCGCGATTCAATCATGGACATTGTTGCTGGTTTGGACCGTGGTGCTGATGACTATATTGTAAAACCTTTTGCGATTGAAGAACTATTGGCACGTATTCGTGCAACCTTCCGTCGTCAAGATATCGAAGCTGCTAAGAATGCACCAGCTAAAGCGTCAACTTATCGTGATTTGAAATTGGATGTTCAAAACCGTACAGTTGTTCGTGGTGATGAAGCAATTCCATTGACAAAACGTGAGTTTGATTTGTTGAACACACTTTTGAGCAATATGAACCAAGTGATGACCCGTGAGGAACTCTTGCTTCAAGTTTGGAAATATGATGATGCAATCGAAACAAACGTTGTAGATGTTTATATTCGTTACTTGCGTGGAAAAATCGATGTTCCAGGTAAGGAATCATACATTCAAACAGTGCGAGGAATGGGTTACGTTATCCGTGAAAAATGAGTAAATTACAAGATAGATTATTTGGTAAAGTAACCATTAGAAAAAAGTTGACCATGACAACTGCTGTGGTCTTCTTTCTTGTATTGTCGATGTTCACTCTGGTTGTTGTTTTCTCGGCCAATACGCTTCTTTTGCAACGTGAACGTCAAAATGTAAATAATACAATTTCGAAAGTTGTTACTTATATCGAAAAGGACTGGGATTCTGATGAAGAGTTGAGTCCAGAACCGCTTTTAGCGGCCCTTTATTCGCCTAAAAATATCTATGCATCAATCATTAATGGTGTGCTTTCTGAAAAGCACTCTTTGGATGGTCAAGTTGCAATTTCTAATAAATTATTTTCTAACCAATCTGTTTTTGTTTATGACAAAAAGGGAACGTTTATCTTTACTTCTGAGGAAAACACAGACTCTCCTCCAGGCATGTCTGAAGTAAACAAACTGAAGTCAGTGTCCTATAAAGGAAAGCGTGGTTTCTTACTACAAGTTCCAATTTACGGTAAGGATAAAAAGACCATCGTTGGTTATGCCCAGATTTTCCATGATTTGGAATTCTACTATGCTCTGAAAGAGCGTTTGATTTTCTTATTGATTTTCCTAGAAGTGGGGATGACGGTCCTAGTTATCGCAGCAACTGTGGTTGTCTTGACATCTATTCTTCGTCCGATGAGACAGTTGCACGAAACGATGGGAGTTATCACCGATTCGCCAAGTGATTTGGAACTTCGTTCTAAGATTGAAAGTCACGATGAAATTGGTGATTTGGCGGTTAACTTTAACCGTATGATGGATAAAATCCAAGAAAATAATCAGATGCAGATGCGTTTCTTGAGTGACGTCAGTCATGAATTACGTACGCCGATTGCGGTTATCAAGGGCCATATGGACCTCTTGCAACGTTGGGGTAAAAATGACCCTGAGATTCTTGAGGAGAGTCTTGAGGCTGCAAGTCACGAGGCCAACCGTATGACGATTATGATTAATGATATGTTGGACTCTATCCGTGTCAAAGGATCATTTGAAAATCATAGAAATGATACGTGTGATTTGAATTCTTCAATCCGTACGGTTATTGGTAACTTCCGTGTCTTGCATGAAGATTACCAATTCTATCTCAATGATTTTGAGAGCTCAGAGCGTCTAGCACAGATTTACAGCCAACACTTTGAACAGGCGATTACTATTTTGATTGATAATGCGGTCAAGTATTCTCCTGTTAACAAGGAAATCCAGGTTACAATTAAGGCTCTGGAAGATGAAATGTTGGTACAAGTACAAGATAATGGTGAAGGGATATCTGATGAAGATATTGAGCATATCTTTGAACGCTTCTATCGTTCAGATAAGGCACGTAACCGTACATCCACTCAATCTGGTGTAGGTATTGGTTTATCAATTCTTTACCAGATTGTGGAGGCCTACCGATGTCGTATTGAGGTTAGTTCAGAGCTTGGTGTAGGGACATGTTTCGATTTTTACATTCCATTTGCGGATGGAGAAACGACGACACCTCAACTTGAGCTTTAAATCAATTTATAAGAGTCTTAGAGTGATTCTTGGTCGTGAGCACGCCTCGTTTAGAGCGTGCTTTTTATGTGTTTTTATGGTAAAATAGAGTACCGAATTTCAAAGATTGGTGGTGAAGTGCATGCGTTGTCCAAAATGTCAACATAATAAATCTAGTGTTATCGATAGCCGTCAGGCAGAGGATGGGAATACCATTCGTCGTCGTCGTGAGTGTGATTCTTGTCATGCTCGTTTTACAACTTTTGAGCGTGTGGAAGAAGTTCCACTTTTGGTTGTCAAAAAAGACGGTACTCGTGAACAATTCTCTCGCGATAAGATTTTCAATGGTATCTTGATGAGTGCTCAGAAGCGTCCGGTTTCTAGTGAGGATATCGAAAATGCCATCACCCGTATTGAGCAAAATATTCGCCGTAACCATGATGGAGAGGTTGATAGTGATGTCATTGGGAATTTAGTGATGAAAGAACTCGCTGATCTTGATGAAATTACTTATGTACGTTTTGCCAGTGTCTACCGTTCTTTCAAAGATGTTGATGAGATTGAAGAGTTGCTTCAAGAAATCACCAAAACTGTACGTGCGAAAAAAGAGTCTAAAAAATGAGACCTATTGAAGAATTTGTCTATGTTGGCAATCAGGTTATCGTTCCCGATCAGGCAAGTTTGATGCGTTGCTATTATCCCATTATTGGGGGTGAGGGCTACGCTCTCTACCAGTATTTCGTGGCTTTTTATGACAATGGTAATCACCGCCATAAGTTTGCGGCTATTCTGAACCATCTTAACTTTGGAATGCAGCCCCTTCAGGAAGCACTGGCGGTTCTGACAGCAGTAGATCTCTTGGCCTTTTACCAGTCACCTCAAGGGTTTTATGTTATAGAGCTTAAGTCTCCCTTATCAATTGAGCAGTTTCTAAAACATGCCGTTTATAGTTCACTTCTCGAGCAAAAGATTAGTGAACCAGCAGTAGATGCTTTGAAACCGGCAGGTCTACAAGGCTTGCAAGATTTATCTAAACGTTTTTCGGATGTCTTTACCGATGAGCGTTTGGCTCAAAAGTCTGTGTCTGAAATCAAGCCTAAAAATTCGTTTGATTTAAGCAGTTTCAGGAATCGTATGCAGGCTGACGGACTTGTATTTACAGATGAAAAGACAGATGTGCCAGAAATCTATAAATTGTCTGAAACTCATGGCATGAATTGGTATGATACCTATCTCTTAGCGAAAAAGACAGCCGTGAACCACCAGATTATTGTCAAGCGTATGCAGGTGCAATTAGAACAGGCTCAAGCTCAAACATTGGGTGGTGATTCTGCTTTGACGGAGACGGAGAAAAAGATTCTTAAAGCGGTTAGGTCCGAAAAGCCTATAGATTACTTGCAAAGTGCTAAAGGCCCAAGCGGGACTGTGACTAATTCTGAGAAGCAGATTCTCACGGATTTGGCACAAAGAGGCTTTATGGATGAGGTAATTAACCTCATGGTTGCCTACAGTTTGGGACGGACACGTTCAACGAATGTAAATCGAGAGTATATCTCTAAACTTGCCAACGATTTTGCCTTTAAGAATATCGTCACTGCTGAACAGGGGCTTTTAGCTTTGCGTAGTGGTTACGATAAGAAATCACAGCAAGCAAAAGCTGATTCTAAGAAGAAAACAAATGTGCCGAGCTGGAGTAATCCAGATTATGATAATCAAACCAGTCAGGCTGATCAGGCCAAGTTGGATGAAATTAGACGTCGAGCTTTGGCAAAACTAGAAAAAGGAAAGGAGTAGCCTATGGAAAGAGTTGGACAAACCCTAAACCGAACAGGGCATCATGGGTCTGGCAATGCAACAGATTTAACGAAGCAAATTTTAGCGGATCCAAGAGTGGCTAGCTTTATTCAAGAGCATAGCCTAAGCCAGGATGAAATCAAGCGTAGTCTTCCTAAGTTTAATCAATTCCTGGTGGAATGCCGTAAGGTAAAGGAAGGTGATGCCTCGTATATTGCCAAAGGGTATGAACCGATTCTGACCATGAATGAAGGCTACGCTGATGTCACCTATAAGGAGACGCGTCAGCTCAAAGAGCAACAAGAACAGCAGGCTATTGCTAAACGGATTAATTTGGTGAGTCTGCCTCAGTCTTATCGTAAGATTACCTTTGCGGACATTGCTCTAGATGATGTGGCTCGTGTTGATACCTTTGAGAGTCTCGTGGATTTTGTGGCGAATTACCCTAGTCCAGACCAGAAAGGCCTTTATATCTACGGAGACATGGGGGTTGGAAAATCCTTCATGTTGGCTGCTATGGCTCATGAACTTTCAGAGACCAAGAAGGTTGCGACGACCATTATTCATTACCCATCATTTACTATTGATGTTAAAAATGGAATCAAGGATGGTTCTGTCAAGGAGCAAATTGATGCTGTCAAACAGGCGGAAGTTTTGGTTCTAGATGATATTGGTGCAGAACAATTCTCTTCTTGGATTAGGGATGATGTTTTGCAAGTTATCCTCCAGCATCGCATGATTGAGGAGCTGCCTACCTTCTTTACGTCTAACTATAGTTTTGCGGATTTAGAAGCTAAGCTATCCAATGGACGTCAAGGAGACGAGACTTGGCAGGCCAAACGTGTGATGGAGCGTATCCGTTTTCTTGCCAAAGAGGTTCACTTGAAGGGTGTTAATCGCCGTTAGGGTGATCCTAATAATGATAAAGAATAAGAGAGTTTGCTTTCCTTGGTGGAAGTGAGACTGCTAAATGAAGAAAGGAATCCCTATTTAATCAGGGACTTAAACATATGACATTACCTACAGTTGCTATCGTGGGTCGCCCAAACGTTGGGAAATCGACCCTATTTAACCGAATTGCGGGTGAACGTATCTCTATCGTCGAAGACGTTGAAGGGGTAACACGTGACCGTATTTATACCTCTGCTGAATGGCTTAATCGCCAGTTTAGCTTAATTGATACAGGTGGTATTGATGATGTTGATGCACCATTTATGGAACAAATTAAGCACCAAGCTGACATTGCCATGACTGAAGCTGACGTTATTGTCTTTGTCGTTTCAGGTAAGGAAGGCGTGACAGATGCGGACGAGTACGTTGCTCGTATTCTCTATAAGACCAACAAGCCTGTTATCTTGGCGGTAAATAAAGTGGATAACCCTGAGATGCGTGCAGATATCTATGATTTTTATTCTCTTGGACTTGGTGATCCTTATCCAGTTTCATCTGTTCACGGTATCGGTACAGGGGATGTTCTCGATGCTATCGTTGAAAACCTCCCAACAGAAGTTGAAGAAGAAAATCCAGATATCATTCGTTTTAGTTTGATTGGACGTCCAAACGTCGGAAAATCAAGCTTGATTAACGCCATTTTGGGTGAGGACCGAGTGATTGCCAGCCCGATTGCTGGTACTACTCGAGATGCCATTGATACAAACTTTGTGGACAGTGAAGGTCAAGAGTATACCATGATTGACACCGCTGGTATGCGTAAATCTGGTAAGGTTTATGAAAACACAGAAAAATACTCTGTCATGCGTTCAATGCGTGCCATTGACCGTTCTGATATCGTCCTTATGGTTATCAATGCCGAAGAAGGTATCCGTGAGTATGATAAGCGTATTGCTGGTTTTGCCCATGAAGCTGGTAAAGGGATTATCATCGTAGTTAACAAATGGGATACGATTAAGAAAGACAATCATACCGTTGCTAACTGGGAAGCAGATATCCGTGATCAGTTCCAATTTTTGAGCTATGCACCAATTATCTTTGTATCGGCTGAGACGAAACAACGTCTTAACAAGTTGCCAGAGATGATTAAACGCATCAGTGAGAGTCAGAACCGTCGTATTTCATCAGCTGTTTTGAATGATGTTATCATGGATGCCATTGCCATCAACCCAACACCAACTGACAAAGGAAAACGCCTTAAGATTTTCTATGGCACACAAGTTTCGGTTAAACCACCAACATTTGTTATCTTTGTCAATGAAGAAGAGCTTATGCACTTCTCATACATGCGTTTCTTGGAAAATCAAATTCGTCAAGCCTTTGGTTTTGAGGGAACACCAATCCATTTGATTGCTCGTAAACGTAAATAAAAAAAGAGACCAACCGGAATAGAATCGTTATGGGTTGGTCTTTTATCATTGTAAGGAGAAAACGATGTTAGAAAATATTCAATCTTATTTATCTAAACAAGGGGTTAAGTATATCAAACCTGAAAAAGCGGGCCCACATAAGGAAGAGATGGAAGACCTCAAGGCACTTGGTCAAGCAGCTCGTAAGGAGATGCAGGCTTTAGCAAAACTTCTAGAGGAGCGTTTGGCACCCTTTAAGATGGATCGTGTCAGTAATTGGGCTAATCAAGCACAAATATGCCGGCCACACTTTTGGTGCTATTACAGGGCCCCTGAGGATAGTTTAGACGATGTTGCCATGGCGATTCGACTTTATGGTCAGCCTGAAAAATGGGGGATTTCAGTAGAAGTTAGCTTTGTCGAACGTAAAAAATCAGATACCACTCTAGCTAAGCAACATAAGGTCCTAGACTTACCGATTGCACCCTCTCTATACTATTTTGCCCAGGAAAATGGTGTTAGTCATCGTGTGGAAGGAACTGAAGAGAATCGCCAGATGCTTAAAGAAGCAGTTAGAGATGGTCGTGTTCGTAAGGTCTTGGTCAAGTATGATGTCCCTGTGACTGCTAGTGAAACAATGGAAGAGTTGGTAGAAGAACTCGCTGATGGATTCTATAAGTTGAAACCATACTACGAGGAAGCTAATCAAAACTAAAAAAATCTCCAGTTTTTCTGGAGATTTCTCTTATTTATTTTGGTGAAATCACTTCAGCACCACCCATGTAAGGACGAAGAACTTCAGGGATAGTTACTGAACCATCTTCGTTTTGGTAGTTTTCAAGGATAGCGGCTACTGTACGTCCAACAGCAAGTCCTGAACCGTTAAGAGTGTGAAGAAGTTTTACCTTACCATCAGCTTCGTCACGGTAACGGATTTGTGCACGACGGGCTTGGAAATCTTCTGTGTTTGAACATGAAGAAATTTCGCGGTAAGTGTTTTGTGCTGGAATCCAAACTTCCAAGTCGTAAGTTTTCGCAGCTGAGAATCCCATATCGCCAGTACACAAAGTGATGACACGGTATGGCAAGTTAAGTTTTTGAAGGATGTTTTCAGCGTTAACTACCATTTTTTCCAACTCATCATATGAGTCCTCAGGTTTTGAGAATTTGACCATTTCAACCTTGTGGAATTGGTGAAGACGAATCAAACCACGTGTATCACGACCAGCTGAACCAGCTTCTGAACGGAATGAAGGGCTCATAGCTGTGAAGTAGATTGGCAATTCTTTACCGTCAAGGATTTCACCGCGGTAGTAGTTTGTCAAAGGAACTTCAGCTGTTGGGATAAGGACGTAGTCAGTACCGTCAAGCTCGAAAGTATCTTCCTTGAATTTTGGATATTGACCAGTACCGAACATTGAGTCGTGGTTAACCATGTAAGGTGTGATCATCTCAGTGTAACCTTCTTTAGCGTGCTCATCCAACATGAAGTTGTAGATTGCACGTTCCAATTTTGCTCCAAGGCCTTTGTAGAAAAGGAAACGAGAACCAGTGACTTTAGCACCACGTTCCCAATCTAGGATACCAAGGTCTTCCCCAAGATCCCAGTGTGCTTTAACTTCAAAATCAAATTCACGAGGTGTTCCCCAACGACGAACTTCTACGTTTTCATCTTCGTCAGCGCCTACAGGAACAGAGTCATTTGGTGTGTTTGGAAGTGTCACAACGATGGCATTAAGCTTTTCATCGATAGTAGCAAGTTCTGCATCAATTTCCTTAATTGCTGCAGAGACTTTTTGCATTGCTGCGATTTGTTCAGAAGCATCTTCTTTGTTACGCTTAGCTTGAGCGATACCATCTGAAGCAATGTTACGTTGAGCTTTGAGTTCTTCAGATTTGATAAGAAGTTCGCGACGTTTAACATCAAGCTCTTTAAGTTCATTTAAAGTTTCAGCAGCGACACCACGTGTAGCCAATTTTTCGGCAAGGGCATCGAAGTCGTTACGAATACGTTTTACATCTAACATAAGTTCCTCCAAAAAGTAAAACACTCCAGTGAAAGTGTTGGAGTGACATAGGCCACGGTTCCATCCAACTTCACAGGAGTGCACTTGTTTATGTTTTTAATTATTAGAAACGGTAGAATTTCGTAGGTCAACCCTACCTGCTCGCAGCAACCGCAGGCTTTCTGTAAGGGTCTAGCTAGTACTTATCCGTCTGTTATATTATACAAAAATTATGATTTTTTGGCAAATAAACCTTTGAGTCGAGCCC
The DNA here is from genome assembly GCF_041431705.1 of Streptococcus sp. 27098_8_74. Taxonomy (NCBI): domain Bacteria; kingdom Bacillati; phylum Bacillota; class Bacilli; order Lactobacillales; family Streptococcaceae; genus Streptococcus; species Streptococcus sp. 27098_8_74. Next base: position 12,684 of record NZ_JAPVYF010000015.1, on the reverse strand, counting down.
CAATAGTTTGAATGAGAGTTGGTAGCTTGACGACTTTTTCATTGCCAAGGTGTTCCCTAGCAATTTTTAGAATCTTCCCAGAATCTTTAGAAGCAAAGAGGAATTTGCTCTTGTCTGTCAACACTTCAAAGTGACGGCTAATTTTCTTTCCTGATACATTCGCACCGATTTGAGTAATGCTAGTCCATGGGATTTGAATGTATTGCTCGACATTGACATCTGGGTAGAATTCAAGAGCCACATCTCCGATTAGAAATTTACCGACTTTCCCTCCGATAGCCATGTAGGAAACGCCTGTTGTATGCAATTCAACTGTTTTGTTTAGTGATTGTGCCATATCTATCTCGCTTTTTGATTGTAGTACTTTTATTATAGCATAAGAAAAGAGTTCAGCTTTGCTAAACTCTTACTCTTTTTTACATGATTCCGAAGAAGCTTGCAACAATACCAACTACAAAGAGTCCGATGATGATTGTGATTGGTGAAACTTTCTTCTTAAGCAACCACATACATGCAAAAGTAAGGAGAAGTCCCATCAAACCTGGAATCAATGAATCCAATTGTTTTTGGAGGGTATCAACTTGAATCTTATCGAAGCTAAGTTTGTCATTAACTTGGCCGAGGATAGTCTTAAGTTGGTCACCGCTAACATTGCCTTTAGGCCATTCGATATAGGCACCTTTAGACAAAACTTTACCTGGAAGGTTTACAGTGAAGACGATAGATACCCAACGTTCAACAAGGACAGCCAAGATGAACATACCAAGGATTGATGCCCCTTTAGTAATATCTTTCAAGATACCACCAGACATGTCTTTAGTGATTTCTGAACCTGCTTTGTAACCAAGTTCTTGAGTGTACCACAAGAAGGCCATACGGATAAGGTTCCAACCGATGAAGAAGATAAGTGGACCAGCGATGTTACCAGCTTGTGCCAATGATGCACCAAGGGCACCAAGGATAGGACGAACTGTGAACCAGAAAACAGGGTCACCGATACCGGCAAGAGGTCCCATCATACCGATTTTAACCCCTTGGATAGCAGCATCTTCGATGTCAGTACCGTTAGCTTTTTCTTCTTCAAGAGCCAAGGTAACACCCATGATAGGAGCAGCTACGTAAGGGTGGGTATTGAAGAATTCCAAGTGACGTTTAAGAGCTGCGGCTTGGTCTTCTTTGTTAGTATAGAGTTTTTTAATAGCAGGAATGAGTGAGTAAGCCCAACCCAAGTTTTGCATACGTTCATAGTTCCATGAACCTTGCAAGAATTGTGAGCGCCACCAAACCTTTTTACGATCCGCTTGAGATAATTGAATTTTTTCAGCCATGAGAGCACCCCTTCCTAGTAGTCTTCCAAGATATCGCCGATTGGGTCGCCAGAACCAGATGAAGTTCCGCCACCATTTCCGCCACCTTGTTTAGAAAGGTTGAGGTAGATGAAGGCAATAGCGACACCGATAGCACCAAGAGCGATAAGTGTCAATTGGCTAATAGCAGCAAAAGCAAAACCGATGGCGAAGAATGGCCAAACTTCACGAGTTGCCATCATGTTGATAACCATGGCGTAACCAACGGCTACGACCATACCACCACCGACAACCATACCGTGGTTGAGCCAGTCAGGCATCAATCCAAGGGCATGTTGAACAGATTCTGCTGGGATAGCAAGAAGAAGGGCGGCTGGCACAGCGATACGCAAACCTTGAAGAAGGAGGGCGAGGTAGTGTGCACGTTCAACACCAGCAATGTTTCCACTTTCTGCAGCTTTATCTGCGGCATGAACAAGGGCAACAGAGGCTGTACGAACAAGCATAGTTAGGAAGAGACCGGCAACCGCAAGTGGGATAGCTGTTGCAGTCGCAACACCGATACCTTCAGTTGTGAAGTTACCACCTTTAACCAAAATAATGGCAGCAGCAACAGAGGCAAGGGCAGCGTCAGGAGCGACAGCGGCACCGATATTAGCCCAAGCAAGGGCGATCATTTGAAGAGAACCACCAAGCATGATACCTGCAGTGAGGTTACCTGTAGCAGCACCGATGAGGGTACATGCAACAAGTGGTTGGTGGAATTGGAATTGGTCAAGGATACCTTCAAGACCAGCAAGGAAGGCAACAACTACGACCAAAATTGCAGAAATAATTGACATATCTGACATGGTAATAATTCCTTTTCTATTGAGTTGTGATTAGCTGAGAGTATCAACTAATTTATCCGAATGAAGGTTATTGAACGTTAGCTTTTTTGATAAGGTCGAACAAGTCTTTCTTAGAATCATTTGGTACCTTACGGACGTCGAATTCAACGCCAAGGTCACGCAATTTTTCGAAGCAAGCGACATCGTCTTTGTCCATAGACAAAACGTTGTTAACCATTGTTTTACCAGTTGAGTGAGCCATAGAACCAACGTTAAGTTCTTTGATTGGCACGCCACCTTCGATAGCACGAAGTGCGTCTTGAACAGTTTCGAACAAGATAAGCGCGTGTGTGTTACCAAAGCGAGGGTCCTTAGAAGCATCAATCAATTTTTGAATTGGAACAACGTTTGCTTTAACCCCATTTGGTGCTGCTTGTTTGATCAATTCTTTACGAAGCTCATCTTTAGCAACGTCGTCTGAAGCAACAATGATACGGTCTGCTTTAGAAGCAGGTGTCCAGTTAGTTGCTACTTGACCATGCAAGAGACGTGTGTCCAAACGTGCCAAGTTAATCTTGAGTTTACCATCTCCGATAACTGTCCCTTCTGGGATAGCTCCTTGAGGTGCAGCAGCTTCTACAGGAGCTGCTGTTGTTTCCTCAGCTGGATTAAGCTCCTCTGGAAGTGCCTTGATACCACCCTTAGCTTCCTTGATGATATTAGCAGCAACTTGCTCTGCAGTAGCGTTAGCATCCATCATACGTTCAGTGTATGCTTGGATAAGCATTGGCAAGTTAAGTCCTGTGATGATAGCAATCTTGCGATCTGGATTTTCTCCAGCAATTCGACTGGCTTGGTTAAATGGTGAACCAGACCAAAGGTCAGCCAAAACAAGAATTTCATCATCAGCATCGAATTGTGCAATGGCGTCGTTGAAGTGAGCGTACAAGTCATCAGGACCTTCACTTGGCATGAAAGTTACGACTTGAACTTTCTCTTGGTCTCCAAAAATCATAGAGCCTGATTGGTGGATTCCTTCAGCGAACTTACCATGGCTGGCAATAATAATACCGATACCCATTCGTGTTCTCCTCCTTATAAATTATTTTTTCCTAGGCTTAAAAAGACTATCTCCGATTTTTATCAAGACGCTAAAAAAAGCGTCTCTCAATCTTTTTAAACATAAGAAATCAAGAACAATTATATTCTAAAACGCTTTCAAGAAAATGTCAATAGCTAGTGAGATAAAATTTCAAAAGAAGTCAAACTCTTTCAAAAATGAGCAAAATATTATAAAAAGATTGCCCAACCATTAGATTGGACAATCTTTTTATAATATTCGGAGATTATTTCTTCTTGACAATGAGTCGGAAAAGATTTTTAAAGCCTTGTTTGAGGACAGCGATAAAGCTAGGTGCTTTTCGTAAACTTTCTCGAGGAATTCTTTTTTGAATTTCTTTCAAAGTTATTCGGCTTTTTCGACTGGCAAAACGGAAACGTCCATTTTGCTTAGTACGGATTTCAAAGCGTGGGATGAATTTACCACCGAAGTAGACATCGGCAATCACATAAGTGATTTCATCCCAAGGAATTTGAACGTAATCTTGCAACTTCGTATCATTGTAAAATTCGAAGGCCTTATCTCCGACCATGATATTTCCGTAAATAGGTCCTTCACGAAACCAAGTTCCCTTAGTTGTGTGAGCCATTTCGGTATTGAGCGATTTAACCATACCTTGCTCCGATTAGAGTACACCAATAATGTGGAGCACAATAGCTAGAACAAAGATACCTAAGATGATAACAATTGGAGAAACTTTTCTCTTAAGAAGGTACATACAGAGGAAAGTCAAACCAAGGGCGGCAAGACCAGGAATCAATTGGTCCAAGTTATCTTGCAAGGTTGTCACCTTGTTGGCTTCGAGTGATTTACCAGCAGCTTGTTCTAGGAAGGCTGCTTTAACACCGGCAATACCTTTTGGAAGTTTATCCCAATCGATATAAGCGCCTTCTTGTTGTTTAACAACAGAGACAACTGGTGTGAAGGTAATGCTAACCCAACGTTGGATAAGAGAACCGATAACGAACATCCCCATCATTGATGCGCCACGAGTTACTTGTTGAAGAAGGTTACCTGACAAGTCGTCTGTAATCGCAGTACCAGCACGGTAACCGAATTCTTGAGTATACCATTTAACAGCGGCAACCATAACGTTCCAGAGAACGAAGAAGACGATTGGGCCTAGGACGTTACCTGAAACAGCCAAACCTGCTCCTAGTGAAAGGAAGATTGGACGAAGGGTGAACCAGAAGAGAGGGTCACCGGCACCTGCAAGAGGTCCCATCATACCGACCTTAACCCCTGAGATAGCGGCATCATCAATCTCAGCACCGTTGGCACGTTCTTCTTCCAAGGCAAGGGTAACCCCAAAGATTGGGTTGGCCATGAAAGGTTGTGTATTAAAGAATTCCAAGTGACGCTTAAGCGCAGCAGCACGGTCTTCTTTAGTTTGATAAAGTTTTTTGATTGCAGGAATAAGGGTGTAAGCCACACCACCATTTTGCATACGTTCATAGTTGAATGAAGCTAAAAGGAAGTATGAGCGCAAGAAAGCTTTGAAACGATCTGCTTTTGTTAATTTAATTTTTGAATCAGCCATTTTCTTTCCTCCTAATTAAAAGTCTTCCAGAATTTCACCGAGGGGATCACCTGATCCTCCATCATTTGAAGAACCATTTGAACCACTAGCTTCAAGTGCAAGGTACATAACGGCAAGACAGAGGCCGATGATACCCAAGCTAATCAAGGTCAACTCTTTAAGGGCAGCCAAAGCAAAACCAAGGAAGAAGAATGGCCAAACTTCACGACTAGACATCATGTTGATAACCATGGCATAACCAACGGCTACAACCATACCACCACCGATTGTCATACCTGATTTTAACCATTCAGGCATAGCTTCAAGACCAGATTGTACGAGGTGTGCAGGAATCAAGAGCAAGAGGAGGGCAGGGATAGCAACACGGAGACCTTGAAGGGCCATACCGATAAAGTGCCATCTTTCAACACCAGCGATATCAGCAGCTTCTGCACGGCTATCCATAATATGAGCGATGAAAACAGTTGCTGTACGGACAACCATTGTCAAGGCAAGACCGGCAACAGCCAAAGGCACCGCAAGGGCGATGGCAGGACCAATTCCTTTAGTTCCTTGACCACCCAAGATAAGGATAATTGTAGAAGCAACAGCGGCAAGTGAGGCATCTGGTGCCATGGCAGCACCAACGTTAGCCCATCCCATAGTAATCAACTGTAAGCTACCACCCAACATTACGCCGAGTTCGAGATGACCAGTAACAAGACCGATAAGGGAACAAGCCACAACTGGCTGGTATGTTTCGATTTGGTCGTTAACTGAGCTACAACCGATGATGAAAGCAACAATTACGACTAAAATAATTTGTACTAAACTCATTTATGCATCCTCCAAAATTATTTCTTCTCTGCTAATTTAGTTTCAGCTGACTTAATCAAGGCATCAACGTTTGCTGGGCTATCACTTGGTACCCCACGAACGTCAAATTTGACACCCAATGATTGCAACTCTTTGATAGCATCCACATCTGTTTGGTCAAATGAAAGAGCTTTAGTAACGTTGACTTTTCCTTCTTTATAAGCTGAAGAACCAAGGTTGATTTCTTTAACATCAACACCTGCTTTAACAGCAGCAAGAGCATCTTCAACAGATTCAAAGAGAAGCATAGCACGTGTATCTCCAAAACGTGGGTCATTGTTTGCTTTAACCATGTTTTTAATTGGGATAACGTGAACTTGAACACCAGATGGAGCGGCTTGTTTAATCATGTTTGTACGAAGTTTATCATGACAAACAGTGTCTGAAACAACGATGATACGGTCTGGGTGAGTTGAGTGAGTCCAACCAGTCGCAACCTGACCGTGGAGGAGACGTGTGTCAACACGAGCCAAAACGTATTTGATTTTTCCATCACCAAGTACTGTTCCTTCAGGAATGGTACCTTTAGGAACAGAAGGCTTAGCGTCGGCTGGTTTAGTGTCTTCTTTAGGAATAAGGCCTTCTGGAAGGACTTTAACGCCTTCTTTTGTTTCCTTATAAATGTTAGCGACAATCTCTTCAACCCCAGCATCAGGAGCTACCATACGTTCCGTATATGCTTGGATAAGCATTGGCAAGTTGAGTCCTGTCACGATAACCATCTTGCGATCAGGATTTTCTTCCTTGATACGGCTTGCCTGGTTAAATGGTGACCCAGACCAAAGGTCTGCAAGGACAAGAATTTCGTCGTCAGCGTCAAATTGAGCGATGGCATCTTTGAAGTGAGCGTACAAGTCGTCAGGACCTTCATTTGGCATGAAAGTAACCACTTGAACTTTCTCTTGTTCACCAAAAATCATAGAACCTGATTGGTGAATACCTTCAGCGAATTTACCATGGCTAGCAATAATAATACCGATACCCATTAGTGTTCTTCCTCCTTTTATATATTGCTTCTTAGGAATAGAAAAATGATTATTGGTATTATCATTCATGACATGAAAATGACAACAATATTTTTTTAGTCCCTCGAAAATTAGAACAATCTAATTGTAAAACGTTATCATAGATTTGTCAATGCTTTTCGTAACAAAAGTGTCATAAAATTGAAAAAAATATCAAATTATCGCAAATATACTTTCTTTTCAGACAAAAAGAGTTAGATATAGTTTGAAGCTATATCTAACTAGAAGAAATGGGATTAAGAAAAAATGAGATAAATGCTTGTAATAGCTATTAATGGCTGCTATAATTTCTTCAATTAGCTATTTAAGGTTAAATCTATAAGAAAAGAGGACCTCCTTATGTCAGATTTACTAAGTATTTATAATGAATTGCAATCTAAGAAATGGGTTGACTTGACCCACAAAATTAATGCAGAAAGTCCACACTTTCCAGCTCTCCCAGCTTTGAAACAAGAAGACCTTTTCACATTAAAAGATGGTTTCCATGTTCAAAAATTTACAGTAGTTGGTCAATACGGAACGCATATTGATGCACCGATTCACTTTGTAGAAGGTGGTCGTTGGTTGGATGAGATTGCTCTCAAAGATCTTCTTTTACCACTCTATGTTATCGACAAGTCTAAAGAAGTTGCTGCGAATCCAAACTTTATCTTGAGCAAACAAGATATCTTAGACTTTGAAGCAGAACATGGACAAATTACTGAAGGGGCCTTTGTCGCTTTTCGTAGTGATTGGTCGAAGCGTTGGCCAGATCAAGATGCTATGCGCAACCTTGATGAAAATGGGGTTCAACAAAGTCCAGGGTGGAGCCGTGAAGCTCTAGAATTCTTGATTCATGAACGCCATGTTAAGGCTGTGGGTCATGAGACTTTTGATACAGATGCTGGTATTCCAGCAGCAGAACATGGCTTGGTTAACGAATACTACCTCTTGGAACAAAACATTTATCAGGTAGAAGTCTTGAATCAATTGGATCAAGTTCCAGCTGTTGGTGCTTTGATTTCGATTGCATTTCCTCACTGGGACAAGGCGACAGGTTCCCCAGTGCGTGCAGTGGCTATTTTACCTTATTTATAAAAAGAGTTCCTGGAGTTTGCGAGCAACGCCATCCTCTTCATTAGTCCACTCAATTTGTTCGTTAGCGTGGGGGAGAAGAACAGAGCTAGCATTTTTCATGGCATAACCAGTTTTAGCAAGTTCCAACATCTCTGTGTCGTTGTGTTCGTCCCCAAAAGCAATCAGATCATCCGTTGATTTGCGCATGGCCTTAAGTAAGTAGTTTAGGGCGTAGGCCTTGTTTATGCCTTTAGGCGAAAATTCCAAGATATTAAGCGGGCCACCCCAAGAATCAACTTCAATTTCTTCCTTGAAGTCCTTCTTGATGTCATCGGCAAGTTGGTACTTATCCTCATGACGAGTTTGCATAAGGAGAGCGTTAGGGTTGCGCGTGATTTTAGTTGGTTCTAAACGCATAGCCTCAATAATTTTATCAACACCAAAGAGTTGTGGTTGAATACGCTCCGGGTGATTCATAGTGATATAGAAGTGTTTTCGATATTCACTAGCCAGAAAATCCATCTCTAATTCATCATGGCGTTGTAAGAGGCTAATCAGATATTTCTTATCTAATTTAACCGAATGCTCATAAGCCCAGTCTTGGTCTGGAAGATTGGTCAAAGAGCCGTTAAAGGTGATGAGGGGTGTTTCTAACCCTAGTGTTTTGTAATGGTCAATAGCCATACGATAAGGACGACCTGTAGCAATAACGACTTGGTGTCCTTTGTTTTGTACGTCTTTAATCGTTTTTTGTGTAAATTCTGAAATAGTTCCATCTGGGCGCAAAAGCGTTCCATCAAGATCTAGTGCAATCAATTTTTTTGTCATGTTCCTATTATAGCAAAAATCTGTCCTTTGTTGGTGATTAAGAAAGAGCTTTCTAAGAACGTTCGGTTTTTCATAAGAAAAGTCTCAGGAAATAAACCTTGCACCGTCAAATAATTTCATGTAGAATAGTAATGTTGCATTCTACGTGAGAATGTTCCGAAATTATTCGGATTTTGACAATATTTTTTATTAAGGAGTCTAAACTTTCATGGAAAAGTTTTTCAAATTGAAAGAACATGGTACTGACGTCCGTACAGAAGTGACTGCCGGATTGACAACTTTCTTTGCCATGTCTTACATCCTCTTTGTTAACCCAGCGATGTTGGCCCAAACAGGAATGCCTGCACAAGGTGTTTTCTTAGCAACAATTATTGGTGCGGTTGCAGGGACATTGATGATGGCTTTTTATGCTAACCTACCATACGCTCAAGCGCCTGGTATGGGGCTTAATGCCTTCTTCACCTACACAGTGGTCTTTTCTTTGGGTTACACTTGGCAAGAGGCCTTAGCAATGGTCTTTCTATGTGGTGTTATTTCATTGATTATCACAGTAACTAAAGTGCGTAAGATGATTATTGAGTCTATTCCAACAGCCCTCAAATCTGCTATTTCAGCAGGTATCGGTGTTTTCCTTGCCTATGTTGGGATTAAAAATGCTGGTTTTTTGAAATTCTCAATTAATCCACACACCTACACTGTAGCAGGTAAAGGTGCTGATATGGCCAAGGCTTCAATTACAGCTTCATCGTCAGCTACACCAGGTTTGGTTGCTTTCAATAACCCAACTGTAATTGTAGGTTTGATTGGTCTTGTGATTGCGATTTTCTTTATTGTTAAAGGTATTCGTGGTGGTGTTCTTCTTTCAATCCTTGTAACGACTATCATTGCTATTTTTGCTGGTGTTGTTGATCTTGGAAGCATTGACTGGCACGCAGCTAGCTTGACATCATCTATTAAAGACCTTGGTCAGGTCTTTGGTGCAGCGCTTGGATCTAAGGGATTGGGATCACTCTTTGCAGACGTTTCTCGTTTGCCTGGTGTCTTTATGGCTATCCTTGCCTTCTCATTGACTGATATCTTCGATACTATCGGTACCTTGATTGGTACTGGTGAGAAGGTTGGTATCATTGCTTCAACAGGTGATAACAACGAATCAAAAGCTCTTGACCGTGCTCTTTACTCTGACCTTGTTGGTACAAGTATTGGTGCCATTGCAGGGACTTCAAATGTTACAACTTACGTTGAATCTGCAGCAGGTATTGGTGCTGGTGGACGTACTGGTTTGACAGCTCTTGTGGTTGCTGTACTCTTTGCCATCTCTAGTTTCTTTAGTCCAGTGGTATCAATCGTTCCTAATGCTGCCACAGCGCCTATCCTTATTATTGTAGGTGTTATGATGCTCTCTAACCTTAAGAGTGTCGATTGGGAAGACTTGTCTGAAGCTATTCCTGCCTTCTTCACTTCTATTTTCATGGGATTCTCATATAGTATTACCTATGGTATCGCAGCTGGTTTCCTTACTTATACTTTGGTCAAAATCGTCAAAGGTCAAGCTAAGGATGTCCACTTTATTATGTGGATTTTGGATATCTTGTTTATCCTTAACTTCATCAGTATGGCTGTGTTCTAAAGCTTGAAAGTTAAAAGTCTGTATATTTGTCAGGCTTTTTCTTTTGCGATTTTATCTGGGGAATGTGAGAGAGTTTTTTTGATTAACTTTCAAATCTATAGTAAGTTTTACAAAACGATTTCTAATCTATGAGTGATTGATGTGGTTAAAATAAATTGAAGATTAAAATACATATCTTAACTTCTTACTTAAATGATTCAATATTTATAAGTTTCTACTGTATTTTTACAGTGGATTCTAGTCCATATTTTTATTTTTTGATATAATGAAAACATGATTTACAGTCAAAATGAAGAAGAATTGATTAGTATCGGCCAAAAGCTAGGTCGACTGCTCGATTCTGGAGATATAATTGTTCTCTCAGGGGATCTGGGAGCTGGCAAAACGACCTTGACTAAGGGAATTGCCAAAGGTTTGGATATTTCACAGATGATAAAGAGTCCAACCTATACTATTGTAAGGGAGTATGAGGGGCGACTGCCACTCTATCATTTAGATGTCTACCGCATTGGTGATGATCCAGATTCTATTGATTTAGATGATTTTCTGTATGGTGAAGGTGTGACAATCATCGAGTGGGGTGAGCTCCTAGATGAGAGTCTGTTAGGGGATTATCTCCTAATTTCGATATCTCATCATGGAGATGGACGTCAGTTGCTTTTTGAATCTTTCGGTCCTAGAAGTAAGGAGATTCAGGAGGAAATGATAAATGGCTGAGCAAGAATTAGTCATTGAGGAAGCTCAAAGAGAGGATGCTGCCTCTCTAGCTCGTTTACTAGAGACTGTAGCCTTGGAATCGGATTTTCTAGCACAAGATGATAGAAGTTCTATACTGAGTGCTGAACAGTTAGCCACTTATATTGAAAGTCATCAGCATAGGCTTAATGAGATTTGTTTGGTGGCGAAATTGGGTCATGAGGTCATTGGTGTTTGTAATGTTACCTCTGATCAAGATACTAAGACCAGTCATATTGGCGACGTATTTATTGCGGTTTCTAAACCCTACTGGGGGAATGGTGTTGGCCAGTTTCTTATGGAAACAATGATTGACTGGGCAGATCATACACCAACTATCCGCCGCTTAGAGTTGACGGTTCAAGCACGTAATAAACGGGCGGTTCATCTCTATCAAAAATTCGGATTTGACATTGAAGGCACTAAGAAACGTGGTGCAAGAACTAAAAATGGAGAATTTCTAGATGTTTACCTTATGGCTAAACTCATAGATTAGGAAAAAACATGAAACTTGGACGAAAAATTTTATTGATGTTGTTGGCGATTTTTGCAACGACAGTAGTAGCTGCTGGTATTTACCTAACGACAACTTATAATTACGCCACAGGCGAATTGTCAAAAACGTTTAGGGCTTCTAAAGCAACTTCAGGGAATAGTAAGGCTATTCAACAGACTAAGCCTATAACTATTCTCTTGATGGGGGTAGATACAGGATCCAAAGAACGTAAGGAAACCTGGGAAGGAAACTCTGATACCATGATTTTGGTAACAGTGAACCCTAAGACTAAGAAAACAACCATGACCAGTTTGGAACGTGACCTTTTGACAGATATTGAGGGGTCGGGTGAAGCAAAACTAAATTCAGCATATGCTGAGGGTGGTGCTGACTTGGCTATTTCAACCATTCAAAAGGTTTTAGATATTGATATTGACTATTATGCACTGATTAATATGCAGGGTATGATTGATTTGGTAGATGCTGTTGGTGGTATTGAGGTAACGAATCATTTTGATTTTCCAATTTCGATTGCAGAAAATGAACCTGAATTTCAGGCAAAAGTTGAGCCCGGAACCCATAAAATCAATGGTGAGCAAGCTTTAGTCTATTCACGTATGCGTTACGATGACCCTGATGGTGACTATGGTCGTCAAAAACGTCAACGTGAGGTTATTCAAAAGGTTGTAGCTAAGCTATTGAAGATGGACTCTATTGGTTCTTACAAGAAAATTTTGTCGGCTGTAAGTTCAAATGTTCAAACCAGTATCGATCTTGGTGATACCAATACTTTGCGTAGCTTGATGGGTTATAGTGATGCCCTTAAAAATATTAAGTCCTACCAATTGGCTGGTTCGGATGCCATGATCAATGGTGGAAGTTATCAAGTAGCTTCAACTGAGGATATTCTTAAGGTACAAAACCGTATTAAGAAGGAAGTCGGTAAGAAGAAAGTTTCTGAATCTAATCTTAAGACTAGTTTGGTTCTCTATGGTTCTGGTAGCTCTAACTATGGCTCAGATGATTTCGTTAATTCTAAAGGAAGTGCGGCTTCGAGTGAAGCTTCTTCAAATTATGAGGCTGGGACATCTGAGGCAGCTGGTGGTGGATCGGTAAGTACCTACAATGGAGGTACTACCTATAGCAATAACTATAGTGAAAACACAGGTAATTATGTTCAGGAACAAGGTACGACAACCCCTACATACAATAATAATGGATCGGGTGTAACTACTTATAGCACTGTTCCAGCGACGCAATAA
>NZ_JAPVYF010000014.1:0-68078 GCF_041431705.1 Streptococcus sp. 27098_8_74 | reverse complement strand
GCTTGTCTTGTCAATAACTTGCAGTGATTTTAATTTTCTTTTTTTATAATGCTTTTAAATGGTATTTTTTCTCTCGATTTTACTTAAAAAAAAGAAGAGTAGAACTCCTTACTCTTCTTCATCTTTATTTTTATTTTCAATTCTTTCTTTGACTTCATCGTAAGATAGGGCATGGTTATCTTCTTCTGAGTCTCCAAGAGAATCCACCGGCATCTTACCAGTCTCATAAATTGACTTGATTTGTGCAGCATCAAGTGTTTCATACTTAAGCAAAGCTTCTGCAATGAGAGCATGTGTTTCTCGGTTTGCATTGATAATTTCAGCCGCTTTATCGTGTGCCTCAACTAAAAGTGATCGAATTTCTTCGTCAATAAGTTGAGCTGTATGAGCTGAGTAAGACTTATCTGTAGTAAATTGTCCTGGATTCATCGCATGATTACCTTCATATTGGACTGGTCCAAGTTTTTCGCTCATACCATATTCAGTAACCATTGCACGTGCCAACTGTGTCGCTTGCTCAAAGTCATTTGAAGCACCTGATGTTTGAACGTTGAAAATAATTTCTTCTGCAACACGTCCACCCATAAGACCTGCCAATTGTTCTTTTAGCTCATCTTTAGATGACAACATCTGATCCTCTTTTGGTAGAGAAATCATATAACCACCTGCGCGACCTCGTGGAACAATAGTAACCTTGTGAACATCACGAGCGCTAGAAAGTGTTAAACCAACAATTGTATGACCCGCTTCATGGTAAGCCACAACTTTACGTTCGTGTTCTGAAACTTGGCGGTCTTTCTTAGATGGTCCAGCAATAACACGATCCTCTGCTTCGTCGATATCACTAGCATCAATTCTAGTCTTACTACGTCGTGCAGCAACTAGAGCTGCTTCATTCAAGACATTCTCCAAGTCTGCTCCAACAAAACCTGGAGTTTGTTGAGCAACAACTTTAAGGTCAACATCTTCAGCCAATGGTTTATTCTTGGCATGGACTTTCAAGATAGCCTCTCGGCCTTTTACATCTGGGCGACCAACAAGAACTTTACGGTCAAAACGGCCTGGACGTAGGAGGGCTGGATCAAGAACATCACTACGGTTGGTTGCAGCAATGACAATGATATTCTCATTTCCATCAAAACCATCCATTTCTATCAACAGTTGGTTAAGGGTTTGTTCACGTTCGTCGTTACCGCCGCCCATTCCAGTACCACGACGACGGCCAACCGCATCGATTTCATCAATAAAGATAATAGCACGTTCGGCCTTTTTTGCGTCTTCAAAAAGACTACGAACACGACTTGCTCCGACACCGACAAACATCTCTACGAAATCAGAACCTGAGATACTAAAGAAAGGAACATCTGCTTCACCAGCAACAGCTTTAGCAAGCAGAGTTTTACCTGTCCCTGGAGGGCCTTCAAGGAGAACACCCTTAGGGATACGTGCACCAAGTGCTTTATATTTACGTGGATTTTTGAGGAAATCTACGACTTCTACAAGTTCTTCTTTTTCTTCTTCAGCACCAGCCACATCTGTGAAACGAACTTTAATATTCTCTTTTGATTGAGTCTTAGCACGGTTGCGGCCAAAATTCATTGCACCGCGGTTACCGCCTTGATTCATCATGAAAAGGAAGAAAATAGCAATCCCAATCAAAGGTAGGTAACTAAAAAGATATGAAATCCAAGCACCACTTGAACTTTCACGTATCATTTTAACATTAACATCAGCTGCTTCTGATGCTGATTGCAATGCCTGCATGGTTGTTTCATTCTGAAGCACAGTTGACGTAAAGCTACGTGTCTCTGATGATGCACCACCTAAAAATGGTAGACTAAGGTCAGTATCAACCTTCTCAGCCTTTTTGTAGCTACCTTTAACTTCAATGATACTACCGTCTGGCTGATAAGTGATAGATTTTACCTTACCATCTTCAATTTTCTTAACCAACTGTGTGTAAGACAATTGTTGACTTGGGCTTTGGCTTCCTCCTGCAAAGTATTGTACTCCGGTTACAACCGCAATAATAACTATGATGTAGAGAAAAGCGTTCCGTAAGAAGCCATTATTATTTTTATTATTCATAAATTAATTAGACCTTTACTTATTTTGTATAAATTTCTTCTTTTAGGACACCGACATAAGGGAGGTTACGGTATTTTTCATCATAGTCTAGTCCGAAACCAACGATAAATTCATTAGGGACATCATAACATACGTAATCTGCCTCAATATCAACAACACGACCCTCTGGTTTATCAAAAAGAGTTGCGATTTTGACTGAATTGGCTTTACGGTACTTGAACATATCTCGAAGATAAAGGAGCGTACGACCTGTATCAATGATATCTTCAATAAAGATGATGTCTCGTCCTTCAACATTAGTGTCAACATCTTTAAGAATCTTTACTTCACCACTGCTGACAGTTCCGCCACCATAACTTGAAACGACCATAAAGTCCATCTCAATATGGGTATCAATATGTTTGATAAGTTCTGCCATAAATGGAACAGCACCTTTCAAAACACAGACTAGAAGAGGATTTTTCCCCGCATAATCCTCTGTCAGTTGTTGTCCTAGTTCTTTAGTTTTAGCTACGATATCCTCTTGGGAAAAGAGGACTTTTTTAATGTCTTTTTCTAACATTTGGGTTCCCTTTCTCGAAGTCAATATTCTGTTATTATACCACTTTTACTTCAATCATCGTTATTTGAACATGGTATTTGATTAGAAATTCTTATAAATGACTACAGTGCCATAAAGTATAGCATTTTCAGGTCTTTTTTTCAAATAGAGACGCCCAGCAACATAAAGAAAAATAATATGACCATCTTGTTCTCCTACAATGGCTTTTTGACGATCCTTCTCTAAAATCTTATTGTCTATAAACAGTCGTCTTAATTTTTTATGGTGACTACCAAGGTCAATCTTATCGCCTTCTTTTCTATGACGAATCACTATTGGGGCATCTGACCAAATACTAATAGCATCTGTGTTAGAAACGTCATTGAATTCTGAAAAAGTCAAGGTATAATCCTCAAACTCAACAGATTTTCCAAATTCTAAGAGACAAGGAGGCGATAAAGAAATAGACGCTTCTTTCCTTATCAAGAAATATGTCTGTGTTTTTACTAGTTCATAACCATTTTTTAGGGGTATCTTCCCTGAACCATTTTTTCTTAGATAACTTATCAATTGATTAAATTGGCCTTTAGAAAGCTGTAAATCAGGAAAGGAGTCTAAATAATTCTGAAGAAGAAAGAGCTGGACAGCATCTGACTGTTGCTGAAAAACAGATAAATCAGTGATACTAATATCCTTTGTTAACTCTCCTAGAGCTTGCTCCATAAGACCAATCTCCTCGGCTAAAAGACAAAGGTGCTCCTTAATTTTAGGATTTTCCTGAGATAAAGTAGGAAGATAGGACAGTCTGATGCGATTCCGAAGGTAGGCTAGTGAAGTATTACTCCTATCTTCAAAATGGAAAGTTACGGGAAGCT
This sequence comes from Streptococcus sp. 27098_8_74, assembly GCF_041431705.1. Lineage (NCBI taxonomy): Bacteria > Bacillati > Bacillota > Bacilli > Lactobacillales > Streptococcaceae > Streptococcus > Streptococcus sp. 27098_8_74. The sequence continues at coordinate 64,574 of NZ_JAPVYF010000014.1, read as the reverse complement.
GAGCTTTCGTAAGATGCAAAAAGGGACGAATAATCTGACCAGTGCCAAATGGTCTGATAGCTGAAATTCCTGTCAGGTGTCTTAAACGACTTCCTCTCAACAGTCTCATAAAAATTGTCTCTGACTGATCATCTGCATGATGGGCTGTTACAAGAGCAGAGTAATCATAATCTTTCATGACCTGCTTAAAAAACTCATAGCGAAAGGTACGGGCAGCATTTTCTGAAAACTTTCCTGAGAATGCACTATAGTGAAAAGGGACCTTGTGTTCCTCTGCCCAATGACGTAAATACGCTTCTTCATGCTCCGACTCTTGTCGTTGTTTATGATTAACGTGAGCAATCCCCAACTGAATATCCAAATCTTTTTGATGGTTATACAAAAAGTGCAGCAAACTCATAGAGTCTGCTCCACCTGATACTGCTACTAAAATTTTCTTGTGCCGGTTAAAATAACCCTTGGCTTGCATCATTTGCAACAATTTTTGTGTCATTATTTCAAAATTCCATAAACATCATCTGCAATTGAGGTGATTTTGTCATAGCCTTCTTTATCCGTAAAAATCGACAGAATAAAGGGAGAATCTGCATAAACAATAGCGACGTCATGTTTAAAGTCGTAGGCATCACCAATTTTATGAGCGACGGGAACATCAATGTTTTTGGAAATACGTTCGCCATCATAGTCCGTGCTTGAAAGATAATTGATAATATCTCCATTTTGTCTATAAACAGCCTCCATCAAAGTACCTGCGGCTCTAGCAGTCAACTCCTTTTTATCCATATTCCACGAGGTCGCTGCGGCTTTATCTACTGATTTTTGGAAGGCTTTATCATACTGATTGGCTACATAATAACCTAATATATTTGTCGCTACATTATCTGAGTTTTGGGCTACAGCCTTCAACAGATTTTCTAAGCTATAATTTTTATCATCAGGCATCTTACTAATCTTTCCAGAACCATCTGGATCATAAGCACCTGGAAATCCATTCACAGCAGAGGTATATTGATACTCATCTGATAATGCTAATTTCTCTTGAGACAGACGTTCCTGTGCATAGTAGAGTAGACCAAGCTTCGCTACGCTAGCTGCATACATGCTTTTTTCGTCATTGATAGCAGCTACTCGGTTCGTATCAAGCTGTTTAACATAAACTGAAATGCGCTCTTGATTGTTATACTTCTCATTAAGGACTTTTTGAACAGACTCGATGCGATTATCAGTCGTTGATAAATCAGAAGCGTTAATCCACCCCTCTCCGTCTACCAAATAGTAGGTCCCTGCATGCGTCTGAGCTACTTGGCTAACCTTAATAGGTTTGAAACTAGCGAGTTTAGAGTCAGCTTTTTCGGTTCCTAACACGTAAGGTTCTTTGTATACCGTTAAACCATCTTTAGCCCAGAAGGTCATATCTACTGGTTTTTGATTATAGATACTATCATCCACAATTGATTTCTGACTAGCGGCTACATAACCACCATCTTGAAGTTGGAAAACAGGTTCACCTTTAGCATTCCAAAAAATAGCAGAAATCGATAGTTTGGTATCCGCTTGGATACTGGTTTTAAATTCTGTTAAATCCTTGTTCTTATAAGTTAGGATAGTTGTTATCGTTCTTGGATTTTTAGGAATCTGTTTAAATTGAGTCAAACTAGCTGTAGTATTTTGAGTCAATTTTTGGACCTGTTTTGGGGTCAGAGTTAGCTCCTTCTCCATAGGAAGTAGGACCAGGGGGCTAGAAGATACAAGCACAACAGTTGCAGCTATTAAGAGCTTTTTCATGCTTGCTTCTTCACCTCCTCTTTCCTCGGTAATTCCGTTTTAAGTTGCTGATTTTTTGCTGATAGTTCCTCTAACTTGGCTTCTGAATAGGTTAAAAAAGTTTCTACAGTTTTAAGTAAATCTTTCATTAGGGTAATAAGCTTGGTACAGGATAGATAGACTCTCCTTCACGTGAATAATAGTACTTAGCACGCGCATATTTCTCGGCGAAAGCATCATCCTTAAGTTTCTTAGCCAAATCCTTTCGTTCCTTTGTCTGATCTGACAATTTATCATAGTCTTTCTGAAGCGACAAGACTTCCTTCTCTTGCTGTTTGATGTTCATATAGGTCTCAACCAGATTGTAGGTTGGCAAGATAAAGAGTAAAACAACCACAAAGAGAATCCACCCCATAAAGCGATTCCTTTGTTCGTGTTCGGCACGCTCTAATCGTTGCTCTTGATTGGCACTATCAATGTAATCATTCGTAAGCTGTACAATATTAGGCTTCTTGCTCATCTGCTTCAATCCTTGTTTCACTTATAATCTCGTACATTTTTGCCGCATCTTCTTTTTTCGTACTATCTTTCATTTCTAGAACACGGACAGTCAAGAGTTTATTTCCAAAACGAACTTCCACTTGGTCACCAATTTTTAAATCTGTAGATGACTTAGCGAGTACACCATTTACTTTTATACGCCCTTTATCAGCCACTTCTTTAGCCACTGGACGGCGTTTGATAATTCGTGATACTTTTAAATATTTGTCTAATCTCAATGTTACTGTTTCCTTTTCGTTAGGATATCTCTTCTATGATAGCATTTTTTTTTAGAAAATAGGGGACTAAAGCCTTTTCAATACAAAAATAAGAGGATCGACACTAGTCGACCCTCTCAGGAGATTTATGAAAAAGAAAAGTTTTAGGATGTTTTATAGTATAGAGAGACTTACTTAAACTTTCCTTAAGCTTCTTTTTTTTCTTTACGTTCTTTGATTTCCATAAATGTCTGTCCAAAAATCTTTAATTCTTCAAGAATTTCATAGTCTTTCCTGTTACGAACATCAAAAGTAATCTCTACTTTCCCCTGGTTATCACTGATTTTTGCTTTTAAATGCGTTTTAGAGATAGCTTCGAAATAATCTTGAGTCAAGAAGAATTTGAGAGAGGCTTTTTCGAAACGAACAGTGATAGTATCGTTCTTACGCTCAACTAATTCTGCAAAGGCAGCATCCAAATAGGCCTTAACCAGACCAATCTCAATGAGATAGGCAACTTGGTCTGGATATTCTCCAAAGCGGTCAATAAGCTCATCTTGAAGGTCTTGATAATCTTTCTGATTCTCAATTTCTCGAATACGCTTATAAATTTCAATTTTTTGGCGCTCGTCAGAAATATAGTCAGAAGGGAGGTAAGCATCAATCTGAAGATTGAACTCTGCATTTCCTTTACGTCGAACTTGAGTTTTACCTTGACGTTTATTGATAGCCTCTTCCAAGAGTTGCGAGTACATTTCGAATCCGACTGAGTCGATGAAACCACTTTGAGAAGCGCCAAGAATATTCCCTGCACCACGAATTGATAAATCACGCATGGCAATTTTGAAACCTGATCCCAGTTCTGTAAAGCCCTTAATAGCATCCAATCGCTTCTCAGAGACTTCCGTCAACACTTTGTCAGGACGATACATGAGATAGGCGTAAGCAATTCGATTACTACGTCCCACACGACCTCTCAACTGATAAAGGGTAGATAAGCCCATATGATCTGCATTCTCAATGAAGAGAGTATTAACGTTGGAGATATCAATCCCTGTCTCGATAATGGTTGTTGCTACCAATACATCGTAATCACCATTCAAGAAATCCAAGAGGGTATTCTCCAACATAACCTCACTCATCTGACCATGAACAAATCCGATACGTGCTTCAGGGACTAGCTCATGTAATTCAGAAACTTTTTGATCAATGGTTTCAACACGATTATAAACATAAAAAATCTGACCACCTCGATCCATCTCTCTTAATATCGCTTCTCGAATAAGACCAGGATTGGTTTCCATAACATAAGTTTGAACTGGATAACGGTTGGTAGGTGCTGTCTCAATAATCGACAAATCACGAATACCTAACATAGACATATGAAGCGTACGAGGAATAGGTGTCGCAGTTAGAGTAAGGACATCAACCTTAGCTTTCAACTCCTTAAGTTTCTCTTTATGCTTCACGCCAAAACGTTGTTCTTCATCAATTACTAGCAAGCCTAAGTCAGAAAACTTAACATCTTTAGACAGTAGGCGGTGAGTACCAATAATAATATCAATACGCCCTTTAGCTAGATTTTCAATAGTCTCATTCTGCTCTTTTTTACTTCTAAAACGACTGAGTTCATCTACTTCAACGGCATGATTTTCAAAACGCTCTTTAAAATTCAAATAGTGCTGATGGGCAAGAACCGTTGTAGGAACTAAGATAGCAACTTGCTTTCCATCATTGACTGCCTTGAAGGCGGCACGCATAGCTACCTCTGTCTTACCAAAACCAACATCACCAACCAAGAGACGATCCATGGGTTTGTCTGACTCCATGTCTGCCTTAATTTCCTTGATAGAACGCAATTGATCCTCTGTCTCAGCATAGGCGAAATCATCTTCGAAATCTCTTTGATTATCATCATCTGGTGAAAAAGCAAAACCTTTAAGCTGACTACGCTCAGCGTAAAGGTTTAAGAGATCATCAGCAATATCCTCTACTTGCTTACTTACTTTTTGTTTAGTCTTTTGGAAACGCCCATCATTGAGTTTATTAATTTTAGGCTCTTTTCCGTCCGCTGACACATACTTAGAGAGACTCTCAATCTGCTCAACAGGTAGAGAAATTGTTGCAGCATCCTGATATTGGATGGTCAAGTAGTCACGATGCACCCCTTTAATCTCAATAGTCTCAATACCTTTAAATTGTCCGATACCATGAGTCTGGTGTACAACATAATCACCTTTTTCAAGCTCATTGTAATCTTTTAGACGCTCAGCATTGGAAACGTGACTGGCACGCGCACGACGTTTTACTTTTTTATGGAAAATCTCACGTTCAGTGACCAGAACAAGCTTTTCATCAGCAAAGTAAAAACCATTGGATAAGTTTCCTAGAACTAATTGAGGCTTATAAGGAATCAAATCTCCAAAACTACTAAGTGGTAAATCTAAATCATATTCTTCCAAGGTTTCCTTCAAAGATTTGAGTTGCTTTTCAGACCCCACTTGTAAAATAACTGTAGCCTTATTCTTGGTATAGCGATGTATTTCATCAACTAGAAGTGGAAACTGGTTAAAGAACTCCTGCATAGGGTATTGCGTGAATTGATACAACTTATCAAATTTAAGATTTCCCAAACCCTTATGAAAATTCGAAAAGAAACCAGCTGGCTGATAATTACGTAAAGTCTTAAATGAATCCACTAAGTAATTTAGATGACTCAGAGACTTGCCTTGGTGAAGATCCTCAGTTAAAAGATTAGCCACCTCCAATTCAAGACGTCCATGGCGGTCCACTATCTTTTGAAAATCATCAATGAATACAGGAGTTCCTTTGGGAAGGTAGTCAAATAAGGTATAAGCCTTATCATAAAAGAGAGACAAAAACTTACGTAAATCTTTATGACGGTATCCATCAATCGTAACCGACAGAACTTCCTCAAGGTAAGCCTTATGAGGACCTTCTGCCTTCGAGACCGCACTTTCTAGGGCCTTCTCAGCACGCTGGTAATCCTCTCTTGTTAAGATAATATCATCTGCTGGTGATACGATAACATGCTCTAAATTGTCTAAAGATTTCTGACTATCGCTATCAAACTGACGAATGCCATCAATCTCGTCTCCAAAAAATTCTAAACGGTAGGGGAGCTCTGAAGTCAGTTCATAAATATCTAAAATATCGCCCCTCCGACTAAACTCACCAGGTGAGAGAACCTGTTCTACTCTTTGGTATCCAATATGAGTCAGATGCTTACTGAGAGCCTCTAAATCATGTTCCTCCCCTAGTGTTAAGTCAATGCGAGAGTCTTTATAAACCTTAGGGTTAGGCAAATGTAACTTAGTACCAACTAAACTCGTGACCAAAACCCCACTGGCCTCTTTATCCATTAAAAAATTTAGACTTTCAAGACGAGAATGGGTCTTTTCTGGAGAAGCGAAGATAAACTCTGCAGCTACTACATCATCTGCAAAAAAAGAATAAACCTTATCCTCTCCTAAGATAGCTGACAAATCTCCTGTCAGTTGCTCAGCTTCATTTTGTGTTGAAGTAACGATTAAAATCTTAGGAACTTGCTCAGAAAGAGCGGATGCCATGACAACTGCCTTGCTGGAACCAGAAAATCCCATGACCAACTGCCTACTCAATAGGGTTACTTTATCACGCCACTCAAGCAATTGATAATTCTTCTCAAAAAGATCTAATAGAGTATTAGCCATTATAACGCCTCATAGTATCTTCGAAATCATTGGTTTTCAGATAATGATTGAGGGCTGTCTCTACCTTGTCTAAAGTCAGTAAAATTGTGGCATAGTCATCTTCACTAAATTTTCCAAGGACATGATTAACGACCGTCATTCCTTTCTGTGGACGGCCAATACCAATTTTTATACGGTCAAATTCTTGAGTGCCAGTTTCAGCAATGATAGATTTAATACCATTATGACCACCCGCTGAACCTTTTTGACGAAAGCGCAATTTCCCAACTTCCATATCTAAGTCATCGTAAATGACGATAAAATCCTCCATGGGAATATTGTAATAAGCTAGTAATGCTCTAACAGCTAGGCCAGATAGATTCATAAAGGTTGTTGGTTTCACAAAATAAACCTTCTCACCATTTAAAAAGGTCGAAGCCACTTCAGCCTTAAAGGTCCTTTCTTCAGAAAAAGTTAATCCCAGTTCCTTAGCCATTAGGTCAATAGCCATAAAACCAACATTGTGACGTGTCTCATGGTATTTTGAACCAGGATTTCCCAAGCCAACTACTAATTTTGTCATTATTTCTCCTCTTTGATAAACAGCAAAAGGACTGAAAAATACTTTTCAGCCTTGTGCACTATTTTTTATTTTCTAAACGTTGAAACGGAATTCCATGATGTCGCCATCTTGGACAACATATTCTTTTCCTTCTTCACGAAGGCGACCAGCTTCCTTAACAGCTTTCTCAGAACCATATTTAATGAGATCATCGTAAGACATGGTTACGGCACGGATAAAGCCTTTCTCGAAGTCAGAGTGGATAATTCCGGCTGCCTGTGGTGCCTTGATACCGCGTTTAAAGGTCCAAGCACGCACCTCTTTTTCACCAGCAGTGAAGTAAGTTCCAAGACCAAGCAAGTGATAGGCTGCGCGTGTCAGTTTATCAACTCCTGATTCTGTCAAACCAAGGTCTTCTAGGAACATCTCCTTATCTTCATCATCCAATTCAGAAATTTCTTCCTCAACACGTGCTGAGATAACAACTACTTCTGCATTTTCAGTCGCTGCAAACTCGCGAATTTGTTTGACATAATCAATATCATCAGGATTTGCGACTTGGTCTTCATCAACATTAGCCACATAAAGTACTGGTTTTGTTGTCAAGAGGAAGAGTCCCTTAACAATTTTTTGCTCTTCCTCAGTAAAATCAATCGTACGTGCAGACTTACCATCTTCTAGAACGGGTTTAATCTTTTGAAGAATGTTAAACTCTGCTACAGAATATTTATCTTTTTGTGTACGCGCAATTTTTTCGACACGCGCATAACGTTTGTTAATTGATTCAAGGTCAGCCAAAATCAATTCTAGATTGATTGTATCAATATCAGCCATCGGATCTACAAAGGCATCCTCACGCCCTTGTTCACGCATAACGTTTTCATCATCGAAAGAACGAACCACATGGACAATCGCATCTACTTCACGAATGTTCGCCAAGAACTTATTTCCAAGACCTTCACCCTTTGATGCTCCTTTTACGATACCCGCAATATCTGTGAACTCAAATGTAGTTGGAACTGTCTTTTTAGGGGTAATAAGTTCAGTCAGTTTCGTCAAACGCTCATCTGGTACCTCAACCATACCTACGTTTGGATCAATTGTCGCGAAAGGATAGTTAGCAGCTTCCGCACCCGCTTTTGTAATTGCATTGAAAAGAGTTGATTTACCAACGTTTGGCAAACCGACGATACCTGCTGTTAAAGCCATTAATTTATTTCTCCATAAAAAAGTAATTCAGTTAATTATAACACAAAAATTGTTAAAAATAGGCAACTTCCCTTTGAGAATCATAAAAAGGAAAGCAAGGCAAAGAATGCTATAAAGAAGATGATTAGGGACTTTAGAAAGTCTTTATATTGCTAGTGAAGTAATTTTCTTAACATAAAACTCTTGTTATATAGTCTCTCCAACACCTGTTACAAAACCTTCTTAAGTTTCTTCTCGAAATCATGACGACTCATCATGACCACATGATCACAATTCGTACAACGAATCTTAATGTCAGCTCCAAGACGTATTACTTCCCATTCATTAGCTTTTTTTCCTGTTGCTTTGATAGTACAAGCATGTGGTTTTTTCATTTCAACTAAACTTCCAATTTGGTACATAAATTCCCTTTCTAGTAAAAAAGTTATCCACAGTGGATAACTTTTTCGATTTTAGTTTGTTCTTACAGGTGTAATCAATTGAATAAAATTCTCACTGTCATCTGCTGGCGTCAATGTAAATGGACGTACTGGTGAAATGAAACGTACACGGACAGTCTCACTCTTAAGAGCTTTCAAAGCATCTATTAGGTAGGTTGGATTGAAACTAATGACCAAATCTCTACCTGAAACATCTTGCACGTCAATGTCCTCATTCACCTTTCCGACTTCTGGCGAATTAACATGGGCACTGACACTACCATTAATGATTTCGAGTTTAACGGTACCACTTTGACTAGCATTAGAAATCAAATATGAACGTTCCATAGCAGAACGAAGGCTAGCAGTCTCAAAAACAACTTCTGTTTCAAATGAATCAGACAAGAGACGATTCGTGTCTGGATAATTTCCTTCAAGTAGACGTGTATAGAAAGAAATTGTTTCACTACGGAATAGAATTTGATTTGCTGAGAAGAAAACCTCTAAGTTTTCAATATCATCGCTAAAGACTGCCGATAATTCTTTAAGTGAGCGACTTGGGATTACAACATCAAAGTTATCTGCAGAATGCTCCAAAACAAGTTGGCGTTGGCTCATACGGTGAGAGTCAGTTGCTACAGCTTTGAGATCTTTATGATTTGAAAGAACGAAGTGAACACCGGTTAAAATTGGACGACTTTCTTGTGTGCTTGCTGCGAATGAAGTTTCAGCAATGATAGATTTTAACACTTTTGTGTCCATTAGTAATGGCGTCAAGCTATCAACTTCCTGAATACGGGGATATTGTTCAACATCTTTCCCTTTTAAGGTAATTTCTGATTTACCACTCTTCAGTAAAACTTGGTATTGTTCGATTTCTTCAAAAGTAAGGGTAACATCAGGCAAGCTTGAGACAACATTAATGAAAAAGTTTGCTTCCAAAAGGATACTACCTGACTGTGTAATTAAGAGGCCTGCATTTTCTTCTGAAACTGAGATACTATTTTCAATTGAGATTTGCCCATTTGATCCTGTCAAATAGATACCATCACTTGTAACTTCGATTTTAATCGTTGATAGAATTGGGATAGCATTTTTAGAAGAAATAGCACGGCGAGTTGTATGAAGTGCTTGTAAGAAATAAGCTTTATTAATCGCAAATTGAATCATGATGCTCCTTTATTTTAGTAGTATTATTTTAGTAGTAGTAGTAGGTCTTGTGGACACTGTGCATAAGTCTACAAAACATAGTTTTATCAAGGCTTTAAACTTGTGCACAGCCTGTGGAAAAGTTTGGATAATTTTTAATAGTTATCCACAAGTATCATTTTATCTTGTTTTTGATGCTATCAATTTCAATGCGTAAACTGTCATCTTGAGCAATCATATTTTTGATTTTATTGTATGCATGTAAGACAGTTGAGTGGTCTCTTCCTCCAAATTCTTTTCCAATTTTCGGAAGAGAGTTATCAGTCATTTCACGCGCAAGATACATGGCTACCTGACGTGCCAAGACAATATTTTGTGTTCGTTTAGTTGCCTTGATCTCTTTTACAGTGACATTATAAAATTTTCCTACCTCAGTTTGGATATCCTCAATCGGAATAAGAGTTAACTTAGGACCATCCATTTTACGTGCGCGAATGGCTTCAGCAGCTACTTCAACTGTGATAGTATCTAACTGGCGAACATTGGCAACTAAGCTAATATCTTTTAAGGCTCCTTCTAAGTCACGGACATTTGAATCAAATTGGCCAGCTAAATACTCAATTGTTTCAGGAGGAAAATGATAATCATAGTCCATAATCTTATTAGTAAGAATGGCCACTCGCGTTTCAAAGTCAGGTGGTGTGATATTGACGGTTAACCCCCATTTGAAGCGCGTGACAAGACGCTCTTCCATTTCGTTCAATTGATCTGGATTACGGTCGCTGGTCAGGACAATTTGTTTATTATTATTGTGAAGGACATTGAAAGTATTGAAAAATTCCTCTTGAGTGGCTTGCGTTGATTTTTTAGCCAAAGATTGAATATCATCAATTAAGAGAACGTCCAGATGACGGTATTTAAGTTTTAGTTCATCCATTTTATCTAAACGGATATGGACAACAAATTCATTAATGAAATTCTCTGCAGTAATGTATTTGATACGTGCTTGAGGATTATCATGTAAGACCTTGTTACCAATGGCATTGAGTAAGTGAGTTTTTCCGAGACCAGGTCCTCCATAAATAAATAGAGGGTTATACGTAGCTCCTGGTGAATCAGCTACAGCTAAAGATGCAGCAACTGACCAACGGTTTTCATCCCCCTGAATAAAATTATCAAAGGTGTACTTACTATTTAAGTCAGAGTCCAATGTAGGAAGAGCAGGTGTTTGCTGTTCCTTTTTATTGCCAAAGTCATTGTTTGTTACAGTTGAATTTGCCTCGTTTAAGAGTGCTTCGTCAAAGACGTACTCAACTTTGATTTCACTATTATAGGCTTCAAAACCAGCCATCAAAATGAAAGATTGCATATTCTTTTCCCAGAATAGCTTTTTGACTTCTTCAAGCAGAATTGTAGCAACGTTATTTTGAACTTTGATGAGCTTGGTATCCAGGACATAATAATCAAAAGTGGCTTGTGTTAGTTCCTCTTTGGCCAGCTCTAAGAGCTTATTCCAAAAAAAATGCTCTTTTTCGGTCATTCCATCAATTCTCCTTCTTTATTCTTGTTCTCTGATTCTATCATAAAACAAAAAAGTTTTCCACAGGTCCGGAGATAAAAGTTCCTTGAGTTGTCCACAAGCAAAAAAAGACAATTAACATTGTGCACAAGAGTTATCCACAAGTTGTGAATAAAAAAAGAAACCCTCTTAAATAAAGGGAGGGCCACCGTTTTATGATGTGGATAAGTTTGTTTCTTTTTGCTACTCAATTCACAGGTCAAATAAGCTTGTTGATAATTCTGTTAAAATCTTCTTCTGTCGAAAAGTGGATCTGAATAGATCCAGAGTGGTTTTTGTGATAACGAAGAGTAACAGGGAGACCAAGTGATTTTTCAAGTTCTTTTTCTTTATCTTTTATATGAATATCTTTTTTTGATTTTTGTTTTTTTGGAAGTTCTTGAAGTCTTTTTTCCAGAGTACGAACGGACCATTTTTCAGTAAGGACCTGATGATAGATAGTTAATTGCTTTTTTGTATCCTCAATAGCTAAAAGTGCTCTAGCATGTCCTTGACTCAATTTGCCATTTTCGATACTCGTCTGTATCTCTTGGGGAAGTTGGAGGAGTCTGAGAGAGTTACTGATATAGGGTCTGGATTTTCCCATAGCTTTCGCCAGTTCCTCGTGATTATAAGCTAGCTCATTAATTAAACTACGATAGGCCTTTGCTTCTTCAATGGGATTGAGATTCGATCGTTGTAAATTTTCAATAATAGCTTGTTTACGGCTTTCTTGATCTGTAACTTTCTTTACAACTGCAGGGATTTCTGTCATTCCTAGACATTTACAGGCACGTAAACGTCTTTCCCCAGCAATTAGTTCATAACCAATAATATCCGATTTTCGGACAATGATTGGCTGTATCAGTCCATTTTCTGCAATCGATTGGCTTAGCTCCGCTAATTCTTCATCAGAGAACTCTATACGAGGTTGAAAAGGATTGGGATAGATGTCACTAATAGGTAAAGCTTTGAGTTGTTCTTGCATGTTATTCCTTTCCAAAAAAAGACCTTTACATTATTGTAAAGGTCTTTTGACAGATTTGTCAATGAATTAGTCAGACAAGTCTTCTGTAGATTTTGTTAATTTAAGTTCTTCAGTTTTCTTCTCTTTACCACGATAGAAGGTTACCTTGATTGTATCTCCGATACTATGGCTGTAAAGATTGGTTTGAATATCAGTTTTTGAGCTGATTTCCTTACCGTCAATTTCAGTAATAACATCATTTTCTTGAAGTTTACCGTCAGCTGGCATACCTTTTTGAACGCTGCCGACTACCACTCCAGATTTCACATCATCTGGTAAATCTAATTTAGAAGTTGCACTGCTAGAAAGGCTATTAAGATCGGCCATTGAGATTCCTAGGGCTGGTCGTGTAACTTTACCGTCTTTTTCCAATTGATTGATAATCTCGACAACATCGTTTGATGGAATGGCAAATCCCATACCTTCAACGGCGCTACCAGCGACTGCTGACGTTGATGAAATTTTACTTGAGTTAATACCGATAACTTGTCCTTCGATATTGACTAAGGCACCACCTGAGTTACCAGGGTTAATGGCAGCATCTGTTTGGATAGCATTTGTTGAAACAGTTTCACCATTGTCGTTTTGCATAGTTACAGTACGGCTAAGGCTAGAAACGATACCCTCTGTTACTGAGTTGGCATATTCGGTACCAAGTGGGCTACCGATAGCAATTGCCTTCTCGCCGACTGTGAGAGAGTTTGAGTCTGCAAATTCTGCTACGGTTTTAATTTTATCTGAAGAAACTTTGACAACTGCTAGGTCAGAGTAAGTATCTTTACCAACGAGTTCACCAGTAATTTTTGATCCATCTGAAAGCATGATTTCAAGTTTTTTAGCGCCATCGACAACGTGGTTGTTGGTTACGATATAAGCCTCTTTACCATCCTTTTTATAGATAACACCGGAACCTTCACCAGCGACTTGCAACCCATCAGAATCTTTTGATTTGTCTTGGCTAGAATCAGAACTATCATCTCCACCAAAGATACGGCCATAAAGTTCATTTAGAGAATCTGAAGATGACCCTTCTTGGTAATTGATGACAGAAACAACGGCATTTTGTACTTTCTTAACAGCTTTAGTTGTATCTGTTGTATTATTGTATACGGTCTTAGCTGTTTTAACACCTGTATCTGTTGAATTGGTAAAAGATACCCCTGCTGCTGTTAGTAGGATAAAGGCACCTAGTAAACCACCTAGTAAGCCAATAACAAGCATTGCAATTGGCGCTACTATTTTTTTCCAGTTAAATTTTTTCACGTTTAGTCCTCCTTTTTGATAAACATATCAAAGTAAGCTTAATTATATCATAAAGTGATTTTAAAAAACAGTTATCAACAGTCTGTGGATAAGTTTCAAAAAGTGTAGATAAGAAGCTATTTTATAGGGATAACTAAAGATTCTTAACAGGAAAGAGGTGTGGATAAAGTGTTAAAAGATTGTGGATATGTGCTATAATAAGCCTATGAAAGTTAAATTGATTACCGTTGGAAAATTGAAAGAAAAATATTTGAAAGATGGCATTGCGGAGTATGTCAAACGACTAGGACGCTTTACAAAATTTGAGTCTATAGAATTAACGGATGAAAAGACGCCAGATAATGCAAGCGAAGCTGAAAATAAAGCTATCCTAGACAAAGAGGGACAGCGTATCTTGGCTAAAGTAGGTGATCGTGATTATGTCATTGCCTTAGCTATTGAAGGAAAACAATTTCCCTCAGAACAATTTGCTAAAGAGTTAGAGCAGGCGACCCTTAGAGGCTATTCAGATATTACCTTTATTATAGGGGGAAGTTTAGGACTTTCTCCTACAGTGAAAAAGAGGGCTAATCAATTGATGAGTTTTGGTCTCTTAACGTTCCCTCATCAGCTTATGCGCCTTGTATTAGTAGAACAAATTTATCGCGCATTCATGATTCAGCAGGGAAGTCCTTACCATAAGTAGAAGAAGGAAACAGACATGTTCAGAATGAAAAAACGCTCCTATCGTGTTTTTGAAGGATTACGGGTAGCAACTCTAGTGAGTTATATAGGGGGCTTCATTGATGCCTATACTTACAATACTCAAGACGGAAGATTTGCAAGTATCCAGACAGGTAATCTCCTTTATTTGGTTATTCACCTTGTTGAGGGGCATATTGCAAGAGCTTTCAGCTATGTGATACCTATTTTTTTCTTTGTTTTAGGTCAGTTTTTTGTTTTTTTTGTTAAGAAGTGGCTCATTAACCATAAATGGGGATGGCATTTGCAAGCGATTAGACTTGCCTTTCTCTTGATGACTATTCTCGCCATCATTACACCTTACGTTGATTCTACTATTACGATTGCGGGCTTGGCATTTTTTGCCTCTCTTCAGGTAGGGATTTTTAAACGCGTCAGAGGGGTAAATTATGCTTCCTTCATGATGACTGGTAATATTACGAATACCTCTTTAACCGTTGCCAGGGCTATTGACGAGGGGGATCCCAAAGTCCTTAAACAAGCTTCTTACACTACTATTATCATCTTTACATTTATGGTAGGAGTTGCAGCCTCAACTTGGTTTGCTCAATATTTACATGAATACAGCCTATATACGATTTTGCTTCCCTTGCTTGTTTTAAATTATTTCCTATTTATCGAGGCAAAAGAAAAACGCAACTAGAGATTCTAGATTGCGTTTTTTATCTGATCCCAGCAGGATTCGAACCTGCGACCGTTCGCTTAGAAGGCGAATGCTCTATCCAGCTGAGCTATGGGACCAATAACTCTATTAGTTTACAAAATATATAGCAACATGTCAATACTTTGTAAAAGCAAGATAAAAACTAACGTAAAATTCGAATAAATTTAGCAAAATTTAATATTTTTTTTGAAAAAAAGTATAGACAAAATCGAATACTCTGATATAATAATAAGAGTGTTAACGAGATAAAAATCTCAGAACTTGGTCCGTTGGTCAAGGGGTTAAGACACCGCCTTTTCACGGCGGTAACACGGGTTCGAATCCCGTACGGACTATTTTTGCTACTTAGCAGTTTTATCCGCCATAGCTCAGTTGGTAGTAGCGCATGACTGTTAATCATGATGTCGTAGGTTCGAGTCCTACTGGCGGAGTGATAAGACACCTCAAGTTGTATAGCTTGAGTTTTTTTGTACCCAAAGATAAATAAGGTCTGGAACAATTGTTCCAGACCTATTTAATTTAAGATGATTAGCGTTTTTGAATAACTGTTATTTTTCTGATGAAATAAGCGTAGCAACCAAATATGATACTTGCCAATAGACTAATCACTAAACCTGTCTTAAGACCATAGGGAATGAAGGTTAGAACAACTTCACCTTTCCCACTAGGGACATCAACTTTCATGAACCCCTTTTGGGCTCGTTGAATCTTAACTTTTTTATGGTTTATGGTCGCTGTCCACCCCTTATCGTATGGAATGGTGAAGAATAGTGAGGCATTCGTTTTACTACTATAATCAACGAACACTTTATTATTTGACGTCGTAACCTTACTATCACGTTCATTAATAGTATCCATAGCTATCTGATAGTTTTGAGTATCAAGGGCATAAAAACTAGGATTATCAAAGGATATTGCTTTATTGCCAGGAAAACTAAGTTTGATGGTAACCATTGATTCTGTTTCAAAGTAGCCAAGATCGAAGAAATCGAAGGTATTGTCAGTAACTTGATTCCTTGTCACACCATTTACAGTAATTGACAGAGAGTGGTTATTGTCATCGGACCAAGAAATATTAGGAACACTAACATAGAGTTGACTATGTGGTGGAGCGATGACTCGATAGGTGATTGTTACAAAATCTTTATTCGAGTTACTAACGTTTTTAGCAACGCGCTGATTCAAAGACTTAGCATCTTGATCAAAAAGTTGAGATGGAGCTCGTTTAAAATAGGTTAAGTTAAGTCCAGATAGAGCGTTTAGCAAGTTAGTTTGATTGTCAAGCGTATTGACAGTGAAGTCAATATTCTTGTAAATGCCATCAGTTAAGATAGCAAGCTGGCTTGCATTATTATTTTGATAAAGCCCCATTGTTTTTTCAGAAGTTACGTGATTAAAACCATACTTATTAAGGTCAAAGTTGGATAAATTATATTTTATTCCGAAGAGACTATCAGCGATAATGGTGTTATTTTGGTAACGTAGGTTTAAATTAGTCCCTTCAGATTTGAAGCCTAACCTATCGAGTGTTGAGCTTGAAGCAGTATTTCGAATGGATGAAAACTGAGAAATACCATTATAGTTAAATTTCATACTGTCGTTACCAGTTTGAGCCTCTAACCTTTCAGTACGGTAAAAAGTCTTATTCGCTTGCTTAGTATCTGAAACTAGTTTTGTAATGGCAGACATATTTCGTAGGTAGCCTTCACGAGTTGGGAATACCCACTCATTTCCCAGAGCTCCAACAACATAGTAAGTACTTAATGCAAGCTCAAAAATGCAGAATAAGAAGGTGAAACAGCGAAAAACACTCCCAGGAATTTGCTGTCTAAAATAGCTAATAAATAGAATGGCATAGGCTAGAAGAAATGCTAGGCTTAATAGCCAGGAGACTGATTCAATGAAGCTATAGTGAGATTGGAAAATCCAAGTTAGTAAGTAAGCGGTACTCAATCCTAAGAAAGATAGGAGGAGCCTTTTAAAAGAAAACTTTCTAATTCGGTTGAGTGTTTCTCCTGCTAAAAGAACAGTTAGGAGAGATAGGAGCCAAGAATAGCGATGGAGAAACATGTTAGGCGTGTGCATACCTTGCCAAAACAAATCAAGAGGTTGTAAGTAGAAGCTAGCGATAAAGAAAGCTACTAATAAGAGGTAACCTAGACGTAATGATAGCTTGATTTCCCTACTAATAAAGAAAAGTAGAAAAAGAATCAAAGGTAAGATTCCCACATAAATCATAGGGATTGATCCGAATTTAGTAGTATCATAAACTCCAACGAGATTTTTCGCAAAGAAGTCAAAATAATAGGTAGACTCTGTCAACAAACTTGACGCACCTGTAAATTTTTCACCATGTGTTGTCAAGTCAAGTAGCGTTGGCAGCAGCATGACAGCACTACTTAAACCAGCTAGTATAGAGACAATTCCAAAGTCTATGAAATGAAGAATCTTACTCTTCCACCCCTTGATAGTTATCAATTGTACTATGGTGTAAAGGGTTAGGAAAATAGCCATCATATATCCAAAATAGTAGTTTTGGATAAAAAGGCAGGTTAGACTAAAAAAGTATAAGCCCCGTCTATTGAATCTTAGTAAGAGGTGTAAACCTAATATGATTAGAGGTGCTAGAATAAAGGCATCTAGCCAGGTGTTAATTTCTAACTGACTGGTAGCAAAGCTCATCAAAGCAAATCCTGTAGAAAGACATAGGATGAAACTTCTTGACACTTTTGTAAAGAGACGCTTAAAGCTAAAAGCTCCTGAGAGCCCAATAAGACCAAACTTAAGCAGTGTTATATAATAAAAAGCATCGGCCATTTGGTTGACAGTAAAGAAATAGTAAAGTGGAGACAAGAAGGAACCTAAGTAATAGCTTGTTAGAGCATAGAAATTAAGACCTAGCCCACTTGTAAAGGTGTAAAAGAGGCTTCCATCTCCATGAAGTATATTCCTAAGTCCAGTTGCAAAAATCACATACTGATGAAAACCATCACTTGTTAAAATAGTCCGCTCACTACCAGGATAGATTTTTTGGCTATACAGAACACCTATCATGATTAGTACTGGCAAGAAAAAGGCAGCCAGATAAAATAATAAAGTCGTATGGTATTTTTTATTTGTCATAATGATACTAAGACAGGTTGGGATATCCCAACCTGCATCTTTTTATAGTTTAATCAGCCCATAGTGCTTTGACTTTAGCTTGCACTTCTTCATTTTCAAGGAATTCATCATAAGTTTCATCAATACGGTCAATAACCCCATTTTTAGAAACGACTACGATGTGGTTCGCTATTGTTTGGATAAATTCATGGTCATGACTGGCAAAGATAACAGACTCTTTGAAGTCACGGACGCCATCATTCAGACTTGAGATTGATTCCAAATCCAAGTGATTAGTAGGATCATCTAGAAGAAGGACGTTAGATTTCAAAAGCATGAGCTTAGAAAGCATGACACGTACCTTTTCTCCCCCTGAGAGAACACTAACAGATTTATTAACCTCATCTCCTGAGAAGAGCATACGTCCAAGGAATCCACGCAAGAAGGTATCATCATCTTCCCCTTTTTCGGCAAATTGACGGAGCCATTCGAGAATTGATTCACCGGATGCAAAGTCTTTAGAATTATCTTTTGGAAGGTAAGAGCGGCTAGTAGTAACACCCCATTTGATTGTACCTTCGTAGTCAATATCATCGGCAAGAGCACGAATTAATGCAGTTGTTTGAATATCGTTTTGACCGATGATGGCAGTCTTATCTCCTGGTCGCAAGATGAAACTAATGTTATCAAGAATAGTCTCACCATCCATCTTAACAGTGAGATTTTCAACTGTTAGAAGGTCATTGCCGATTTCACGCTCTGCTTTAAAATTGATGAATGGGTATTTACGACTTGATGGGACGATTTCTTCTAGTTCAATTTTATCAAGCATTTTCTTACGAGAAGTCGCTTGTTTAGATTTTGAAGCGTTGGCAGAGAAACGTGCAACGAATTCTTGAAGTTCTTTGATTTTTTCTTCTGCTTTTGCATTACGGTCAGCCTGCAAGCGTGCAGCCAATTCTGAAGATTGTTTCCAGAAGTCATAGTTACCGACATAGAGTTTGATTTTACCAAAGTCAAGGTCGGCCATATGCGTACACACCTTATTCAAGAAGTGACGGTCATGGGATACGACAATGACCGTATTTTCAAAATCAATCAAGAAATCTTCAAGCCAAGAGATTGACTGGATATCAAGACCATTGGTAGGTTCGTCAAGAAGAAGTACATCTGGTTTACCAAAGAGTGCTTTTGCAAGGAGAACCTTGACCTTGTCACCATTAGCCAATTCACTCATGTTTTGATAGTGAAGGTCTTCTGGGATATTTAGATTCTGAAGCAATTGTGAGGCTTCGCTTTCAGCTTCCCAACCACCTAATTCAGCAAAGAGTCCTTCTAGTTCAGCAGCACGGACACCATCTTCATCTGAAAAATCTTCTTTCATGTAGATGGCATCTTTTTCTTTCATGATATCGTAGAGGCGCTCATTACCCATGATAACAACATCGATAACGCGTTCTTCTTCATAGTCAAAGTGGTTCTGACGAAGGACAGAAAGACGTTCATCAGGACCAAGAGAGATGTGTCCTGTTGTTGGTTCGATATCACCAGCTAAAATTTTCAAAAAAGTAGATTTACCAGCACCATTAGCACCGATAAGACCATAAGTATTACCTGGCGTGAAGGCAATGTTAACATCATCAAAAAGTTTACGATCGCTAAAACGAAGCGATACATCTGATACAGTAAGCATATAATATCCTTTATTTTTATTCTTAACTACTATTTTACGAGAAATTAGACTTTATTTCAATTGATTTTACAAGGGATTAATAAAGTCATTTGGAACTCTTTGGTAATCTTTTTGGAGGCTAAATCCACGTCCCATAACTGTAGAAGCAGGAACAATGACGATAAAGGCAGTTTCATCTATTTTTTGGATTTCTTCTTGGACTTTTGGAACCTCATGAGTTGACAAGGTGGTCATAATCATATTTTGTGCATGTCCGGTATGTCCACCAAGAACTGGGATTTTTGTTGCTCCTCGATCAGCCACTCTAGTGATGTAGTTTAGGATTTGTTCACTATTTTGCGAAATGATTAGAAGATTTCGTGATGAATTGAGTCCGACCATCATTTTATCAATTGTAAGAGAAACAACTCCAAGTGAGAGAATGGAATACATAACAGTATCAGGAGGAAAGGCAATAGCACTGATTGCGACAATGATCCCATCGACAATAAGTAGTACCATTCCTAGTGGGAGTGGCGTATATTTGTTGAGAATTTGTGTGATAATTCCAGTTCCTCCAGTTGAGGAATTTCCATAGAAGACTATTCCTAGTCCTAGCCCTAATACAATCCCACCAAAAATAGCAGCCAACAAAGGTTGTTTGGTGAGTGTAGGCAAGCCCTCAGTTAATTTAATAAAAGTTGGGAAGACAAGAGACCCATAGAAGGTTTTTAGGAGAACTTCGCGGCCAAGAAAGAACCAACATAAAATTAACAAAGGGATGGTTGTTGCTAAGACGAAGTTAGCATTATTCCAACCAAAAAGGGCGTTTAAACTAATGGCTAGCCCTCCGACACCACCTGAAGCAATATTATTCTTAACTAAAAGTGAGTTATAGCCAACCGCAGCAATAAAAGAACCGAGTGTAACTAAAAGTATGTCTATTATTCGACGTTTCATATAATATCTCCTAGAAATGATATTCTTATTATCAAGTCTTTTTAAGTTTCCGTCAAGTAATGACTATTTTGGTTGTATCTGAGGTTGTGTTTCACGTGAAACTAGAAACATAATCTTGACAAAAATAGATAAAACAATGTAGAATAATAGTCATCAGAAGAGTAATTCTATCCTTTTTTATAGAGAGCTGGTGGTTGCTGAAAACCAGTATGAAGGTGGAATGAATGGGCTGAAGAGAATTGACAATTAACGTGAACACATAAACGTTAGGTTTGGCACCCCTTATCGTGCAACTTCTTTGTTGAGAAGGTTTGAGATGATAGCTGCAGAATGAGTTATCAACTGAGGTGGTACCGCGTATCAAAAGTGATTAACGCCCTCACGCATGTTTTTGCGTGGGGATTTTTTTGTATTAGAGAGGTAATTATATGACGAAACCTATTATTTTGACGGGAGACCGTCCAACAGGGAAACTTCATCTAGGACACTATGTTGGTAGTTTAAAAAATCGTGTCCTTTTACAAAACGAAGATAAATATAACATGTTTGTCTTCTTGGCTGATCAGCAAGCTCTTACGGATCACGCAAAAGAGTCAGAGATCATCAAAGAATCAATTGGGAATGTTGCTTTAGATTATCTCTCTGTAGGTTTGGATCCAGCGAAGTCAACTATTTTCATTCAAAGTCAGATTCCTGAGTTGGCTGAGTTGACTATGTATTACATGAACCTAGTTTCATTGGCACGTTTAGAGCGTAACCCAACGGTTAAGACGGAAATTGCTCAAAAAGGTTTCGGAGAATCGATTCCAACAGGATTTCTAGTTTATCCAATTTCT
Organism: Streptococcus sp. 27098_8_74; assembly: GCF_041431705.1. Lineage (NCBI taxonomy): Bacteria > Bacillati > Bacillota > Bacilli > Lactobacillales > Streptococcaceae > Streptococcus > Streptococcus sp. 27098_8_74. The sequence goes on along the minus strand of NZ_JAPVYF010000014.1, from coordinate 43,198 downwards.
CAGGCAGCTGATATCACGGCCTTTAAAGCAAATTATGTTCCTGTAGGTAATGACCAAAAGCCAATGATTGAGCAGACACGTGAAATTGCACGTAGCTTCAATCATACTTATAATTGTGATATTTTGGTTGAGCCAGAGGGAATCTACCCTGAAAATGAAGCTGCAGGACGCCTTCCAGGTCTAGATGGTAATGCTAAGATGTCTAAATCCTTGGGTAATGGTATCTTCCTTTCAGATGATGAGGACACTGTTCGTAAAAAAGTCATGAGCATGTATACGGATCCAAATCATATTCGTGTGGAAGATCCAGGCCAAATTGAAGGTAACATGGTTTTCCATTATCTTGATATCTTTGGTCGCGAAGAGGATGCTACTACAATTGCTGAAATGAAAGAACATTATCAACGAGGCGGTTTAGGAGATGTGAAGACGAAACGTTATCTTCTAGAAATCTTAGAACGTGAGTTAGCTCCAATTCGTGAACGCCGTTTAGAATATGCCAAGGATATGGGAGAAGTTTTCCGTATGCTTGAAAAAGGTAGTCAAGCAGCGCGTGAAGTTGCTGGACAAACATTGGCAGAAGTAAAAGAAGCAATGGGAATTAATTATTTCTAAGAAATAAAAAGTAGGGACTCAAGATAATCTGGAGCCCTATTTTTATTTGGAAAAAGGTTTTCTTAGAATCTTATGCGAAATCTGTTGACAAATCATTTTAGCATGATATGATATTATCAATTAAAAAATAGACTGGGGTTTCTGTACCTCCAAACTTTGAGAAAAGAGGACGATTATAATGTCAAATTGGGACACTAAATTCTTGAAAAAAGGTTACACTTTTGATGACGTATTGCTTATTCCTGCGGAAAGTCATGTTCTACCAAACAACGTCAACTTGAAGACGAAATTGGCTAAAAATTTGACATTAAATATCCCAATTATCACTGCAGCCATGGATACGGTCACAGATAGTAAGATGGCTATCTCAATTGCTCGTGCAGGTGGTTTGGGTGTCATTCACAAAAATATGTCTATTGCGGAACAAGCTGAAGAAGTTCGAAAAGTAAAACGCTCTGAAAATGGTGTCATTATTGATCCATTCTTCTTAACGCCTGAAAATAAAGTTGCTGAAGCTGAAGAGTTGATGCAACGTTACCGTATTTCAGGGGTTCCAATTGTTGAGACACTTGAAAATCGTAAATTGGTTGGTATTATCACAAACCGTGACATGCGTTTTATCTCTAATTACGATACTCCAATTTCAGAACACATGACTTCTGAAAAATTGGTCACTGCTCCAGTTGGAACAGATCTTGAAACAGCTGAAAGTATTCTCCATGAGCATCGTATTGAAAAGCTACCTCTAGTTGATGAAGAAGGTCGTTTGTCAGGACTCATTACTATTAAGGATATCGAAAAAGTTATCGAGTTTCCTAATGCAGCTAAGGATGAGTTCGGTCGTCTTTTGGTAGCAGGTGCTGTAGGGGTTACTTCTGATACCTTTGAACGTGCAGAAGCTCTCTTTGAAGCAGGCGCAGATGCTATTGTCATTGATACTGCACATGGTCATTCAGCAGGTGTTCTTCGTAAAATTGCTGAAATTCGTGCCCACTTCCCAGATCGTACTTTGATTGCAGGAAATATTGCAACAGCTGAAGGTGCGCGTGCACTTTATGAAGCAGGTGTCGATGTCGTTAAAGTAGGTATCGGACCAGGTTCTATTTGTACAACACGTGTGGTTGCGGGTGTAGGTGTTCCTCAAGTCACTGCTATTTACGATGCTGCAAGTGTTGCGCGTGAATACGGAAAAACAATCATTGCTGATGGTGGTATCAAATACTCAGGTGATATTGTAAAAGCTCTTGCAGCAGGTGGTAATGCTGTAATGCTTGGTTCTATGTTTGCTGGTACTGATGAAGCACCAGGTGAAACTGAGATTTTCCAAGGTCGTAAATATAAATCATACCGTGGTATGGGATCAATTGCAGCGATGAAGAAGGGATCAAGCGATCGTTACTTCCAAGGTGCAGTTAATGAAGCGAATAAACTTGTTCCAGAAGGAATTGAAGGCCGTGTAGCTTATAAAGGTTCTGCTGCTGATATTGTATTCCAATTGATTGGCGGTATCCGTGCAGGTATGGGTTATACAGGTGCAGAAGACATCCAGGCTTTACATGATAAAGCTCAGTTTGTTGAAATGTCAGGTGCAGGACTTATTGAAAGTCACCCTCATGATGTTCAAATTACCAACGAGGCGCCTAACTACTCAGCTCATTAATAAACATAAAAGTACTTATCTCAGATAAGTACTTTTTGTTTACAGAGATATTTACAATAAGTTTACAACGTATTTACGTGAGTATAGTTGTTAATAAAGGATTTAGGTTGAAAGAATTTACAACTTGTTAGGCGATACTTGTCACATCTGTCAATTACCCAAAAATAGAAAAACAAGTCATTTAATCGACTTGTTTTTCATAAATATTACCATTCTTAACTAAGAAGGTCTTTAAATCAGGTGGTAGGTTACTCAGATGATCAAGTGAAGTTGTCGTCATGAAGGTTTGAACCTCTTCGTCAATACTTTCTAACAGTTTAAGTTGACGGTGGTTGTCAAGCTCACTCATGACATCATCGAGGAGAAGAATAGGAAATTCACCTGTTACTTTTTTTATCAGAGCAATCTCAGCCATTTTTAAAGAAAGAATGAGGCTACGTTGCTGCCCCTGACTACCGAAAGATGCGTTCATGTCATTGATGTAAAATGTCAAATCATCCCTATGTGGACCAACACCAGTGTTCTTTTTGAAGATATCTCTTTTGTGATTTTGCTTTAACGTGGTTAAAAATGATTCGCGAATAACTTTGTTATTTTCCAGTGGGATATTAGATTCGTAGGAGATTTTAAGGCGCTCTATCTGATTTGAGAGGTTACTATGATGTCTATCTGCCTCCTCCTCTAATTGCTTGATAAATTCTAGTCTATGTTCGATAACTCGTGCTCCAAAATCGGAAAGCTGTTCATCTAACACTGAGAGGAAATTAATGTCTACATTGTCTGTAGATTTGAGATAGGCATTACGTTGTTTGAGTACATGATTATAACTTGATAAGTCTGAGAGATAAACAGGCTTAATCTGTCCTAAATCAATATCTATAAATTTACGTCTCAGGCTTGGAGATCCTTTTACAAGTTGTAAATCCTCAGGAGCAAATAGCACCACAGTCATGTGACCGATATAATCGGATAATTTAGCTTGTTTGAGGTGGTTAACCTTTGTTATGCGTCCTTTATTAGATAAACTGATTTCCAGAGGTAGCTTCCCACTATGACGATACACGATGCCGTTCAGTTTGAGAGTATTTTGTTGAAATTGAATCAGTTCTTTATCTGAACGGGTCCGATGACTACGTGTCAATGCTAGAAAATAGATGGCCTCAAGAATATTTGTTTTTCCTTGGGCATTGCGACCAAGAAAAATATTGAGATGAGGTGAGAAGCTCACAGAGGCTTCAGTATAATTTCTAAAGTGTTGAATATCAATTTTTTCGAGCCACATAGTTAGGTTCCTGGGAAACGAACGGGTTGTCGTTTAGTTTTATTGCTTTCTTTTGACGGATGTGCTTTTTGTTTCTTTTTATTATCCTGATTCATTTTTTTAACAATGGCAGCAACACGTGCTTTTTCAGCGACTTCTTTTTGATGTTCTTCAATTTCATTTGTCGTTGGAGCTACAATCGTTATTTCAAGTTCCTCAGACGGAATGGTAATAACATCTCCATAACGAAGTTTTTTTCCACGACGTTTTTCATCCTCACCGTTGAATAAAACGGTATTATTAGCCAAGAAACCTTTTATAGCTCCGCCACTATGAATGATACTTAATTCTTTTAAAAGTGCCTGCAGTGTGATGTATTCATCAAATAATTTATATTCCATAGTACCTCAACTTTCTCTTGAGATAAGATAGCATAAAAATGGTATAATTGGAAGCATAAACTTTTTAGAGGTTATCAATGAAAATTGCTGATGGTGTCTATGTACACTTCATTCCAACACAAAAATATAAAACTAATCGTATTGTTTTTCGAATGACAGGTTCTTTGAATAAACAAACAATTGCTAAACGAGCCCTAGTTTCACAAATGTTGGCTACAGCCAATCAGACGTATCCAACAGTACAGTCTTTTAAAGAGAGACTAGCTTCTCTTTATGGAACACAGTTGTCAACTAGAGTGTCAACTAAAGGATTGACACATAGCGTTGATATCGAGTTGACATATCTGAAAGATGCTTTTATCCCTACGAATGAAGGATTATTTTGGGAAGTGCTAGGATTTTTGAAAGAGTGTCTTTACAAGCCGCTGTCAAGAGTAGCTCAATACCAAAATAAAGTATTTGACATAGAAAAACAAAATTTAATGACCTACCTGGATGTTGACACAGAGAATAATTACTATTACAGTGAAGTTAAGGGAAGAGAGCTTTATTTTGTGAACGAGGGCTTGAAAGTTCCCAAATATGGTCAAGTAGAACTTGTTGAAGCAGAAACCTCGTTTACAGCTTATCAAGAATTTCAAAGCATGTTGACAAGAGATCGTATTGATATCTTTATGGTTGGAGAATTTGATGATTATCAAGTACTCCAAGCGTTACATCGTTTTCCTTTGGAGGGACGTCAAGTTGATTTACAGTTTAGCTATAGTCAACCCTATGTCAATGTTGTGAAAGAAAAGATAGAACCTAGACAGAGTAGTCAATCTATTTTACAGCTAGGGTACCAATTTCCGTGTCAATATGGAGATAAAGATTACTTTGCTTTAATTGTATTCAATGCCATGTTTGGTGAATTTGCCCATTCAGCCTTGTTTACAACACTTCGAGAAAAGGAAGGTTTGGCTTATTCAATTAGCAGTCAATTTGATATCTTTACAGGTTTACTGGAAGTTTACGCTGGAATTGAAAAATCTAATAGAAATCAGGCTATGCGAGGAATTAGTAGAGAATTGAATTACATTAAATTAGGACGTTTTTCAAGTTCTCTCCTGAATCAAACCAAAAAAATCATACGAATGAATGCCCTACTCTCTGAAGATCATGCCTTAACATTAGTGGAACAACGTTTTAATAAGGTGATTTTTGGCGATAAAAGTCTTTCATTGGAGAATTGGTTAGATGAGATTGAGAAGGTTACTAAAAAAGATGTTTGCCGTGTAGCGCGTCAAGTTAAGCTACAGAGTTTGTTCTTTTTAGAAGGAGTGTCTTAGAATGGCTGCTTTGAAGAAACGTTATTATCAAAAAATTGATGAAGAAGTTTATTCAGCAATTTTAGATAGTGGTATGTCTTTATCAATCATTAAGAAAAAAGGATTTGTAGAAAAAGCCGCCTTTTTGTCAACAAATTTTGGGGCGCTAGATAATCACTTCTATATTGATGGTGAGTTACAATCTTACCCTGCAGGTATTGCTCATTTTCTTGAACACAAGCTATTTGAGGATGAGCAGGGAAGGGATGTGACATTGGATTTTGTCAAGCTTGGAGCTGATGTCAATGCTTTTACAACATTGGAGAAGACAACATATTATTTTTCTACCCTTGACCACTTTGAGGAGTCTTTAGAGCTTTTATTAAAGTTTACATCGAGCTTTACAAGTTCTGAAGATGCTGTCAATCATGAAAAAAGAATTATTGAACAAGAAATAAATATGTATCAGGATGATCCTGACTACAGAGTTTATCTAGGTTGTTTACAAAGTTTGTATCCCAATACTATATTAGGTCAAGACATTGCTGGAAGTGTTGATAGCATTGAAGAAATCACTGTAAAGGACTTGAAAGATAATTTTGATTGCTTTTACAGGCCAGCAAACTGTCATCTCGTCTTAGTGGGCGAATTTGATGTTGAAAAAATTTACAACTTTGTCAACGAAAAACAAAGTAAGTTTACACCACCTGAGAGAATAGTCGAGAAAGAAAAGCACCCCATTGAGTCAGATATCCAAAAATTAGATAGTCTTCAAATGGAGATATTCATCTCAAAACTAGCCATTGGTTTTAAGAGTGTTCCTTTTACTGATAATCGTATGAGAGAAAATATACTGGTACAGTTATTGTTCAATTTACTGTTTGGCTGGACGTCTCCTTATTATCAAAATTGGTATGCTGAAGGAAAAATAGACGAGTCTGTGTCAATTGAATACGAGGTATCTAATCGATATTCATTTGTCATTATGACTATGGACACTGCAGAGCCTATCCGTATGTCAAGTTTAATTCGTCAAGTGATGACATCGGCAGATAAAAAACGATTGTTGACGGAAGAAGCATTGGATCTACAAAAGAAAGCTTTGTATGGTGAATTTTTACGTAGTCTAGACAATATCCAGAATTTAGGAAGCCAATATTTAGCTTATTTTGAGAATGATAAAACATACTTTGATTTTGGTCAGGAACTGATGAGCATTACTTCCAAGGAGTTGAAGGATTTTTTGAATCACTATCTCTCAAATATGGAGATTACCGATTTTGTTGTCTTCCCTAAATAAGTGATTATTTGCTATAATAGAGACACGAAAACAAAGAAGAATATTAGAAAGGGGAAAAATGAAGTTACACTCTCTAGGTGAGCAATTACGTGCAGCGCGTATAAAGAAAGAGTTAAGTTTGTATGATGTAGAAAAAATTTCTGGAGTCGAAGCCCAGTTTCTTCTGGCTATGGAAATGGATCAACTTAAAGCTTTGCCAGAGGACATTCAGCAAGAGGCGCTTGAAAAGTATGCCACTTCGGTTGGTTTAGATGGAAAACGTCTGTTTGAGGAGCAGAGACAGAATGAGCAAAAACTAAAAAAAGAGAAGAAACCAGTTGAACGTAAGGAAGATGCCTTAGCTGCTAAAGCTCCTATGTCACGCTTTTTAAAGCATAAACGTGAAGAAAAAAGAAAGTCTAACTATCTACCTTTACTAATGCTTAGTGCGGTTTCGTTACTTATCATCTGCTCAGTAGGTTATATTATTATTAGACATCTTTCTAATCAACCTCAGGTGATAAAACCAAATACTATCTCTACAGTTAATCATCTGTCAACGGCTAGTAGGGCTAAATCGTCACGAAGCATTTCTGAGGTTACCGTTTCGGGGGCAAATGTTACAACGACAACCCAAGGCAATCAACTAATGGTTGATTTCTCCAATGTAAATTCTTCAGTAGTTTTAGATGTGGAGTTATCAAAAGATAGCGATGACACATGGTTTTCAGTAGATAACTCAGATACTTCAGAGAGTTACCTCCTTTCAAAAACGAAAAACTCAAAATACTCTTTAGATTTTTCTGATAAAACTAAACCAACTTAAATTATTATTGCTCAATCTTCAAAAGTAACTCTAAAGGTAAATGGGGAGTCACTTGATTTATCTCAATTAGATAAAAATACACCTAGCTACCTCACATTAAGAATCCAATAGAATCGAGAAGAAATGTTTAAAAAAGAAAATTTACCTAATTTATTGACACTTGCTAGAATTGTTTTGATTCCTATCTTTTTACTGATGACATCACTTGCGTCAAGTAATGTCATGCATATTGCTGCTGCGGTTGTCTTCGCTATTGCCAGTATTACAGATTATTTAGATGGCTATTTGGCACGAAAATGGCATGTTGTTACTAATTTTGGGAAATTTGCAGATCCATTGGCAGATAAGATGCTAGTGATGTCAGCATTTATTATGTTAGTCGGTATTAATCAAGCGCCAGCTTGGGTGGTTTCAGTTATTATCTGTCGTGAGCTTGCAGTCACAGGTCTTCGTCTTTTATTAGTGGAGAATGGTGGTACAGTTCTCGCTGCAGCTATGCCTGGTAAGATTAAGACAGTGACTCAGATGTTATCTATCATTCTATTATTGTGTCATCTGCATTTTGTAGGAACAATTATGCTTTATATTGCTTTGTTCTTTACAATTTACTCAGGCTATGATTATTTCAAAGGTGCAGGTTTCTTATTTAAGGATACTTTCAAGTAGTACGATAAATCAATGATTGAAATAAAAAATTTAAAGTTTAAATATCATCAAGATCAACCATCCTATATTCTTGATGATGTATCGTTTCACGTGAAACGTGGGGAATGGTTATCCATTGTAGGGCATAATGGTTCTGGAAAATCCACGACAGCACGTCTTATTGACGGACTATTAGTGGCAGAGTCTGGGCAGATTATTGTTGATGGTCAAGAATTAACAGAAGACAATGTCTGGGATATCCGTGATAAGATTGGTATGGTCTTTCAAAATCCAGATAATCAATTTGTTGGGGCAACTGTTGAAGATGATGTTGCTTTTGGTCTTGAAAATAAAGGTGTTCCCTATGAAGAAATGGCTTCAAGAGTTCAAGAGGCTCTGGAATTTGTGGGAATGTCAGAATTTAAGGATAGAGAGCCAGCTAGATTATCTGGAGGCCAAAAACAACGTGTGGCTATCGCAGGTATTGTAGCTATGAGACCATCTATTTTGATTTTGGATGAGGCAACTAGCATGCTTGACCCGGAAGGTCGCCAGGAATTGATTCAATCTATTAAAGCTATTCGTAAAGAATACGGAATGACTGTTTTATCAATTACTCATGATCTCGATGAGGTCGCTTTGAGTGACCGTGTTTTGGTTTTGAAAAAAGGTAAAGTGGAGTCTGTTTCAAGTCCTCGTGAACTATTTAGTAGAGGCTCAGAGTTAGTTGACTTAGGTTTAGATATCCCTTTTAGTGCATTATTAACTCAAAAGCTAAGAAATAAAGGTCTGATAGATTGTGAAGACTATCTGACAGAAAAGGAATTGGTAGAACAACTATGGGAATTTCTCTCAAAAATGTAAGTTATATCTATCAAGCGGGTACTCCTTTTGAGGGGCGTGCCCTTTTTGATATGACGACGACGATAAAAGATGGTTCATATACGGCCTTTATTGGACATACAGGAAGTGGTAAATCTACTATTATGCAGCTCTTGAATGGCCTTTATTTACCCACTAGTGGTCAGGTTCAAGTTGATGATACGATCATAACCAGTCAATCAAAGAATAAGGACATAAAACCAGTTCGTAAGAAGGTAGGTTTAGTTTTCCAATTTCCAGAAAGTCAGTTATTTGCAGAAACTGTTTTAGAAGATGTTGCCTTTGGACCTCAAAATTTCGGAGTTTCTAAGGAAGAAGCAGAACAACGTGCTATTGAAAGTCTAAAATTAGTTGGACTCCCGGAAGAGTTTCATGGACAGAATCCTTTTGATTTATCAGGGGGACAAATGCGACGTGTTGCCATCGCAGGGATTCTAGCTATGCAACCAGATATTCTAGTGCTGGATGAACCAACTGCCGGTCTAGATCCACAGGGCCGGAAGGAATTGATGTCTCTCTTTAAGGAGTTACATCTTTCTGGAATGACGATTGTTTTAGTAACCCACTTGATGGATGATGTTGCCGATTATGCGACAGCTGTGAATGTTATGGAAAAAGGGCAACTAGTGTTGTCAGGAGCTCCTAAAGATGTTTTTCAAAAGGTTACTTTTCTTAAAGAAAAGCAGTTAGGTGTTCCTAAAATCACAGAGTTTGCGCTACAGCTACAAGAAAAAGGTTATCAATTTGAAAGTCTCCCTATTACAATCGAGGAATTCGTAGAGGTGGTGTCGCATGGATAAGTTAATTATTGGACGTTATATTGTTGGGGACTCTTTTATACACCGATTAGATCCTAGAAGTAAATTATTAGCCATGTTGATTTATATTGTTATTATCTTTTGGGCTAATAATCCTTTAACTTATGCTGTAATAACTTTATTTACACTTTTCTTGGTTTTCTTGTCTAAAATAAAACTTGGTTTCTTTTTAGGTGGAATCAAACCAATGATTTGGATTATTTTATTTTCTACCCTATTTCAAGTTTTCTTCAATACAAAAGGGAGTGTGCTTTGGTCTATCGGCTTTTTAAAGATTACGGAAGTCGGTTTAAATCAAGGTTGGATGATATTCCTTAGATTTATCCTCATTATTAGTTTTTCCACCCTACTTACTCTAACGACAACACCTTTAAGTTTATCTGATGCAGTTGAATCACTTTTAAAACCTCTTACTGTTTTCAGAGTGCCAGCACATGAAATTGGTTTAATGCTATCTTTGAGTCTACGTTTTGTACCAACTTTGATGGATGATACGACTCGTATTATGAATGCTCAAAAGGCGCGTGGTGTTGACTTTGGTGAAGGAAGTATTATTCAAAAGGTACGGTCAATAATACCTATTTTAATTCCTTTGTTTGCATCAAGCTTTAAACGAGCAGATGCTCTGGCGATTGCTATGGAAGCACGAGGCTATCAAGGTGGTGAAGGACGAACAAAATATCGTCGACTTTCATGGAATGGTCGAGATACCTTATCAATTATTGCTATTTTAGCTTTAGGATTAATGCTTTTTTATCTTAAGAGTTAACTCGTTGAGATAAATAAAAACTAGGTCTTAAGACCTAGAAGTTATAGATGGACGCCCACGTAGGCGTTCTTTTTTCGTCTAATCCCAACCTACTTGTAATATTTTTAATATCCCTAACAAGGGGATGTTATATTTCCAAGGTATCATAGATACATGGTTATAGTTCTTCAGCTTAATCTGGATTGAGAAATCCCTATATAGAGTAAGCCAGTTGATTTACCTATTAGTCATAAACAATAAAATAACTTAAAATCTTTGACTAATATGGATTGGACTATAAATAGATAAAGGAGCATCATCATGCAAAAAAAGAATACATCTAACACTAAAAAATTAGGTCTTTTTGGACTTGTTACAGTAGCAACACTTGGGGCAACAGCTTTAGCTAATGCAGAAACTTACACAGTTCAAAAAGGCGATACACTTTCAGCTATTGCTAAGAAAAATGGTACGACCGTAGATGAAATCGTTTCAAAAAACGGTATTCAAGACGCCAATAAGATTTCTATTGGTCAAAACTTAACAATTAATGAAACAACTGAAGAGACTACAGAACCTTCAGCTACAACAGCTACAACAGAAGCAGCTGCTGAATCAACACAATCAACAGAGTCTACACAAAGTGAAGATACTCAAGCAACCAATACAAATCTTTCTTCTTCAGAGGCAGCTGCCAAAGAAGAAATCGCACAACGTGAGTCAAGCGGTAGCTATACAGCTCAAAATGGGCAATATTATGGACGTTACCAATTAGCATCATCATATTTGAACGGAGACTTGTCTCCTGAAAATCAAGAAAAGGTAGCGGATAATTATGTAGCAAGCCGTTATGGTTCATGGACAGCAGCTCTTGCTTTCTGGAATGCTAATGGTTGGTACTAAATCATTATTACTGCCTTATGAGGAAAACTAGTCAAACCTCATACAAATAAGGGGAAAATGCCAGATTCTTGGCATTTTTTTATTAAAATGATAAATCATTGTAACATTAGACATAATACAAATAATCGGCAGTAATATTACTAAGTTATGATGAATGTAACTAGAATTAACTAGGAGGGATTTATGTTAAAAAAAAGTTATAAGGGACGCCGTATCAAATTAGCAGCGAAGAAATCATTGGCGGTACCAGTAGCAATTGTAACAAGTTTTATTGTCATTTTGGCAGTATCACTTTCTACACTAATTAATAAAGGGTTGGTTAATGCATTTTCAGATTCTGTTACCCCAGCACCTTCAACAGCATCAACAACGTCAGAATCGACAGCAGATTTAGTTAAATCAACAGAAATTAGCTCAAGCAAAGAGAATAAAGCTAACAAAGAAAAGGTTGAAGAAAGTAAGCCTCAGTCAGAAACAACAGGAGAATCGGTAGAAGCAGCTGAAAAGTCTCAGTTAGATACTACTACAAGCGCTGTTTCAACGAATACTGATACTACGTCGACTCAAAATACTGGAACAGCTCCTTCGGTTGCTGCAACTGGTAGCGGGTCAATTGTTCTCTCAAATGGTAACACTGCAGGAGAAGTTGGTTCTTATGCAGCGGCACAGATGGCAGCAGCTACTGGTGTTCCTCAGTCAACTTGGGAGTCAATTATTGCGCGTGAGTCAAATGGTGATCATACTGCAGCAAATGGTTCAGGTGCATCAGGTCTTTTTCAAACAATGCCTGGATGGGGCTCTACTGCAACAGTTGAGGATCAAATTCAATCAGCCTTGAATGCCTATAACGCACAAGGTTTGTCAGCTTGGAATTACTAATATTAAATATTAATAGAAGTTGGGAGCATACTCTCAGCTTTTTAATTTGGATGTAGGTAATATGTTTTATAGAGCTTTTTGTTATAATAGGAATGAAAGGTATAGCAATGAAACAAATTTTTAAATTAAGAGAAAAGTTGTGGGTTTCTCTTATTATTATAGCTTTTGCTGTGTTATTGGTTACACCACAACTATTTACAAGAAAAGTCATTTTAGGTTCAGATTCCATCTTTCACTATAACAGGTTCTATGAAGCTGCTATGCAACTAAAAAATGGTAACTTTTCTTACTTTTTATCTTTATATGGATTCCAACAGTCAGGCCGCATTGTCAATGCTCTTTACGGTCCTTTTTTTGCCTATTTACAAGGAGGGCTTATTTTAATAAGTCGCACTTGGTTTCGTTATCAGATTGTGTCAAGGGTATTACTACATATACTAGCTGAGTCCTCAATGTATGCCTTGCTCAAGCAGTGTAAAGTTAAGACAAACATTGCCTTGTCACTAGGTTTACTCTATGCGACAACATTCTCTATCCAATACTGGACGATGCGTCAGGGTTTCTCTAGTTGGGGAGCAGCATTACTACCTTTTTGTTTTATTCCGGCAATTCACTATGTCTTTTATCAAAAAGTAGAACCAATTAGACTTGCCTTGTCTATGGCATTGATTTTTCAGGTTCACGTACTCAGTGCTTTGATACTAGTGATGATGTATCTTCCTTTTTATCTTTACACTTTTGTAAAGTCTCCTATTGCTAAGAAAAAGGAAACCTTCGTACAAGTCCTTATAGCAGTCATTTTGTTCCTCTTACTGACTGTCAATGTCTGGTTAGTACTCCTATATTTGAGAGGGACTAATCATCTCTTAGATCCATTTATAAATAGAGAAATAGGTAAGAATGGGATAGATGGAACAGCAAGATACTGGCTATATACTCCAATTTCTTTAATGGTGTTACTCATTTTACAGTTTCTTTACGCTGTTTTGAATTGGAAGAAATTTGCTAGATGGAAAAAAATACTACATTTTATTTATTTTGTCTTCTTCTTCTTGTCGACAGGTCTTTTTCCGTGGCAGTATCTAGTAGAAAATGGAAATACATTTGCTGAACTGATTCAATTTCCATTTAGATTCTTTGTTCCTGCCACTATTTTACTTTTAGCAATTACGGGGTTAACGGTCACGCGATTTGTAAACTGGCGAAAAAGTATTGCTGTTTTACTCTTTGCCTTTGCGGGTGTTGGTCTTATTCAGAACATGATGGATACTACCGATCGTGTAAAAACGGCGGCACAAGATGGTGAACTTATTTCCATTGTTAAACATACTTACGTTGAAGGAGATTATCAGACGATAAGTCTTACCATGAATGACAGTGACTTGTCACAGTTTTTAAATTTAGTTGTCAAACCCACACCAGATTACGTACCTATTTATGGGACAATAGGTAAGCAGAACACTTATGATCTTTATTACGAAAATATCGTTACGAATCAGAAGGCAGAAAAGCTACTCGAAGATGGTTATCTTGTATTAACTTGGCAGGCTGCTGAAGGGGAGGAACTGAATCTACCGATAGTTGTCTATAAAGATTCTATCTTGACACTAAATGGTAAAGAACTAGACAAGGATGACTATGACTTGTCAACGATTGGTACACCGACCGTTTCCTCACAAGAAGGACAAAATAAACTTTTATTAAGTTATAAGGAGCCAGGATGGCTATTTGTAGCGTTATTGATTCCAATAATAGTCTTGGTAGTAATAGGTTTACAGTGGCTTTACACAAAAATAAGTATCAAAAAGGTTGCCTAGTGGTAACCTTTTTGCATTATTCTTTAATCATGATATAATTAAGCTTGCGTGCTTTTACGCTTCAAAATCGACCTTCAAATCGATATTTGAATAACTAGACCCTTCAAGTCTATGTTAATTTTTATTTGATGGGAGGAGTTATCTATGACTGATAATTCAAAAACACGTGTTGTTGTCGGTATGAGTGGTGGCGTTGATTCATCAGTAACAGCCTTACTTTTAAAAGAGCAAGGTTATGATGTAATCGGTGTTTTCATGAAAAACTGGGATGACACAGATGAATTTGGTGTGTGTACAGCAACCGAAGATTATAAAGATGTAGCAGCAGTAGCTGATCAGATTGGTATCCCCTATTACTCTGTCAACTTTGAAAAAGAGTACTGGGATCGTGTATTTGAGTATTTCTTAGCAGAGTACCGTGCAGGCCGTACCCCTAATCCAGACGTTATGTGTAATAAGGAAATCAAGTTTAAGGCTTTCTTAGATTATGCGATGACATTGGGAGCGGATTATGTGGCTACAGGACATTACGCTCAAGTTGTTCGCGATGAAGATGGCATTTTCCATATGTTGCGTGGTGCAGATAACAATAAAGATCAAACCTACTTCCTTAGTCAACTTTCGCAAGAGCAGTTGCAGAAAACGATGTTTCCTTTAGGACATCTACAAAAACCAGAAGTTCGTGAGATTGCTGAACGTGCAGGTCTTGCAACAGCCAATAAAAAAGATTCAACAGGAATATGTTTTATTGGTGAGAAAAACTTTAAAGAGTTTCTTAGTCAATACTTACCAGCTCAAAAAGGTCGTATGATGACTGTCGATGGTCGTGATATGGGTGAACACAATGGACTCATGTATTATACCATTGGTCAACGTGGTGGTATGGGTATTGGTGGCCAAAAAGGTGGAGATAATGCTCCTTGGTTTGTAGTAGGAAAAGATCTTTCTAAAAATATTCTTTACGTGGGTCAAGGTTTCCACCATGAGTCCTTGATGTCAACTTCTCTTGACGCTTCAATGATTCACTTTACTCGAGATATGCCAGAAGAATTTGAAATGGAATGTACAGCAAAATTCCGTTATCGTCAACCTGATAGTAAAGTTACTGTAAAGGTTAAAGGTGATAAAGCAGAGGTGATTTTTGCTGAACCTCAGCGTGCTATTACACCAGGTCAAGCCGTTGTTTTCTATGATGGTCAGGAATGTTTGGGCGGCGGTATTATTGACCAAGCGTATAAAGACGGAAAAGTTTGTCAGTATATCTAACTGGAGTTAAGTAAAAACGATGAGTTCTCAATTTTTTTATGCATTTATGGCATTTTTCGCTATAATGAACCCAATTTCAAATCTTCCTGCTTACATGGCTTTAGTAGCAGATGATAGTCAAAAAATTTCACGAAAAATTGCTTTTAGGAGTCTTTTGATTGCCTTTGTTATTATAACTGTTTTTATCTTTTCAGGAGATTTCATTTTTAAAGTATTTGGAATTACAATTGTTTCTTTCAGAATTGCTGGTGGAATATTAGTGGCCGTTATCGGTTATCATATGATTAATGGTAATCATTCACCCAGCTATAAAGGAATGGAGCAGCAAGCAGTAAATTCAGATCCAATGTCTATTGCTATTTCTCCTCTTGCAATGCCACTTTTTGCGGGACCAGGTACAATTACAACTGCTTTAAGTCTGGCTAATGGAGGTTTGCAGAATCAACTGATAACCGTAGTTGCTTTTGCTCTACTATGTGTCATCACTTATCTCCTGTTAAGAAGTGCAAAACAAATTGCAGGCTTCTTGGGAGAAAATTTGATGAAAATTATCACGAAAATGATGGGACTTTTACTATTCTCAATAGGTATACAGATGATTATCGTCAGTGTGCAGACCTTGATTAAATAGTGATTTTCATTGACAAAACGATTTGATTTGATAAAATAACTTTAACAATAGTCATGATGGTCAAAGCTCATGAGAATTGTGCGTTTTTGCGTACAGTTTTCTGGAGTTTTGGCTATTTTTGTAGGAAAAAAACAAAGAAAGGATGGGCAGTTGATTGTAAATCACTGCATAAATCTAAAAAATGTCTTACGAGTTTGATGAAAATTTTGATGTAATTGTTGTTGGTGCTGGTCACGCTGGTGTGGAAGCTAGCTTAGCTGCAGCCCGCATGGGATGTAAGGTTTTATTAGCGACTATTAACCTAGAGATGCTGGCTTTTATGCCATGTAATCCTTCCATTGGGGGATCGGCCAAGGGAATTGTTGTCCGTGAGATTGATGCCCTTGGTGGAGAGATGGGTAAAAATATTGATAAAACTTATATTCAGATGAAAATGTTGAATACCGGTAAGGGACCTGCTGTCAGAGCTTTACGTGCACAAGCCGATAAAGCCTTGTATGCTATGACAATGAAGCATACAGTTGAGCGTCAGGAAAACCTGACTCTCCGTCAGTCCATGGTTGATGAAATTCTTGTTGAAGATGGTAAGGTAGTTGGTGTCAGAACAGCCACAAATCAAAAATATGGAGCTAAAGCGGTTGTTGTCACAACAGGAACAGCTTTGCGTGGTGAAATTATCCTAGGTGAGCTCAAATATTCTTCAGGTCCTAATAATAGTCTTGCATCTGTTACATTGGCAGATAACTTGAGGGATCTTGGCCTTGAAATAGGAAGATTTAAAACAGGTACCCCTCCTCGTGTCAAGGCATCATCAATTAATTATGAAGAAACTGAAATTCAACCAGGTGACGAAAAGCCGAATCATTTTTCATTCTTGTCGAAGGATGAAGATTATCTTCAGGATCAAATTCCTTGTTGGCTAACTTATACGAATCAAGAGAGCCACGATATTATCAATAACAATTTACACCGTGCCCCAATGTTTTCAGGTATTGTCAAGGGGGTGGGACCTCGTTATTGTCCATCAATCGAAGATAAAATTGTCCGATTTGCCGATAAGAATCGCCATCAACTTTTCCTTGAACCTGAAGGAAGAGAGACTGAGGAAGTCTATGTGCAAGGCCTGTCAACTAGTCTGCCAGAAGATGTTCAAAAAGAGTTGATTCACTCAATTAAAGGTCTCGAAAAGGCAGAGATGATGCGAACTGGTTATGCGATTGAATATGATATCGTGCTCCCTCATCAACTACGTGCAACACTTGAAACGAAGTTGATTTCAGGTCTCTTTACAGCAGGACAGACCAACGGAACTTCTGGATACGAGGAGGCAGCAGGTCAAGGTCTAGTTGCTGGTATCAATGCGGCTCTTAAAGTTCAAGGTAAACCTGAACTTATTCTCAAACGTAGTGATGCCTATATTGGTGTAATGATTGACGATCTTGTCACGAAAGGAACTTTGGAGCCATATCGTTTATTGACATCACGCGCAGAGTATCGTCTCATATTACGTCATGATAATGCTGACATGCGCTTGACACCTATTGGTCGAGAAGTTGGTTTGGTTGACGATGAACGTTGGCGTATCTTTGAAATTAAGAAAAATCAGTTTGACAGCGAGTTGACACGTTTGTCAAAAGAAAAATTAAAACCTATTAAAGAAACGAATGAAAAAATTCAAGCTCTAGGCTTTAAGCCATTGACAGATGCCATGACAGCTAAAGAGTTTATGCGTAGACCAGAGATTGATTACGCCACAGCTACTCAGTTTGTAGGTCCAGCTGTAGAAGATTTGGACGCGAAGATTATAGAGTTGCTTGAGATCGAAATCAAGTATGAAGGTTATATTAATAAAGCTTTGGATCAAGTAGCTAAGATGAAGCGTATGGAAGAAAAGAGGATTCCAAAAAATATTGATTGGGATGCTATTGATTCCATCGCTACCGAAGCTCGTCAAAAATTTAAGAAAATCAATCCTGAGACCATTGGTCAAGCGAGTCGTATTTCAGGGGTCAACCCAGCAGATATCTCAATTCTGATGGTTTATCTTGAAGGTAATAATAAGGCCCGCAGGAAAGTAGACTAACGGTGCTAACACGTTTAAAAGCCTTTTAATTAAGGCTTTTTTATGTTATAATTGTTAGATTAAGAGGTTTTATATGAAAAGATTTCACTTTGCAACGATTCATCTTGTAATGATTGGGCTAATTCTTTTTGGAATTGCTACTATTTTTGTTCGCGTACTAAAATCGGAGTCTGCACTCATTTTTGCGCTTTTTATTATTATGGTAGTAGTTGTTGCCTTATTGCATTACCAAAAGACAACATATGAGTCCTTAGAAATAGAGCAATTAGATGAACTGAATCAGGATGTTGAAGATTCTTTGAAGACCCTTCTCGGAAAGATGCCTGTTGGGGTTATTACTTTTGATGAGAACGATCATATTGAATGGTTCAACCCCTATGCGAAGCTAGTACTTTCGGATGAAAATGGAAATTTCAATAAGCAGTTGATTGCGGATTTTATTTCCCAGAAACGAAAGGGTTCACTTTCGAATGTGATAACCGTTGGTGACAATAAATATGCCGCTTTTGTGGATTTTGACAATAAGTTGACATATTTTATTGACAATGTTTATGATCAAGATGAAAATGCTGATCCAAATATGACTCGTCCTGTTATCGGGATTATTTCAGTTGATAACTACGACGATGTGACGGGAAGTTTACCCGATGCCGATGTTTCAAAAATCAACACATTCGTGGCAGGGTTTATTTCTGAGTTTGCTAAGGCCAAGCATATTCATTATCGACGTATTGAAGGTGATCGTTTTTACTTCTTCACCAACTACAGTGTTTTGACAGAATTCATGGATCAAAAGTTTTCTGTCTTGGATGATTTCCGTCAGCAGGCTCAGGAGCGTGGTTTACCACTGACTTTGAGCATGGGAATTTCATTTGGTACGCTTAAGCATGATCAAATCGGTCAGGTTGCCTTGCAGAATCTGAATATCGCACTAGTTCGCGGTGGAGATCAAGCTGTTGTCAAGGAAAACGATGATCACAAGGAACTTCTTTATTTTGGAGGAGGTTCTGTTTCAACAGTAAAACGTTCTCGTACAAGAACAAGGGCTATGATGACTGCAATCTCTGATAAGTTGAAAACAGTCGAAAAAGTGTTTGTTGTCGGACATAAGAATCTCGATATGGATGCTCTAGGGGCAACGGTCGGTATGGCTCATTTTGCCAGTCAAATTGTTCGAAAAAGCTATGCTGTTTACGATGATACGGCTATGAATGCAGATATTGAGCGTGCAGTCGAACGGCTAAAAGAAGATGGTCAGTCACCTCTTATTACACTTTCAGAGGCCGAAGAGTTAGTCAACCAACATTCGTTGTTAATTATGGTTGACCATTCTAAAATCAATTTAACCTTATCTAAGGATTTTTATGATCGATTTAATGAAGTTATTGTTGTAGACCATCACCGTCGAGATGATGATTTTCCTGAAAATGCTGTTTTGACCTTTATTGAAAGTGGGGCGAGCTCAGCCTGTGAATTGGTTACGGAGTTATTGCAATTCCAAGGTGCCCCAGAACGTTTAAGTAAAATCCAAGCCTCTATCCTTATGGCAGGTATCATGTTGGATACTAAAAATTTCTCAACTCGTGTGACTAGTCGAACCTTTGATGTCGCCTCTTATCTGCGTAGTTTAGGAAGTGATAGTGGAGAAATCCAAACGATTTCTGCCACTGATTTTGAAGAGTATCGACGTATCAATGAGCTAATTCTAGCAGGTGAACGTATTACAGATGATATCATTGTTGCCTCAGGTGATAATCCTAAATGTTATAATAATGTTGTGATTTCTAAGGCAGCAGATACGATGCTTGCCATGGCAGGTATCGAAGCAACTTTTGTTGTCGCTAGGACCAGTGATTCTACTGTGAATATATCTGCTCGAAGCCATAAAACGATTAATGTACAACGTATTATGGAGAAAATGGGTGGTGGAGGCCATTTCAACTTAGCGGCCTGCCAATTGCGAGACTGTAGTGTTGCTCAAGCAAAAAATAAATTGATTGAAACTATTATGGGAGAATTGGCTCCCAAGGAGGACTAAAATGAAAGTTATTTTCTTACAAGACGTTAAAGGTAAAGGTAAAAAAGGCGAAATTAAAGAAGTACCATCAGGTTACGCTCAAAACTTCTTGATTAAAAAGAATCTTGCCAAGGAAGCGACAAACCAAGCTATCGGTGAGTTGAAAGGTAAGCAAAAATCTGAAGAAAAACATGCAGCAGAGTTGTTGGCTGAAGCGAAGCAAGTTAAAGAGCAACTTGAAAAAGAAGAAAATCGTCTTCAATTTACTGAGAAGGTCGGACCAGACGGACGTACTTTTGGTTCAATTACAGCCAAAAAGATTGCAGAAGGACTTCAAAAACAATTTGGTATTAAAGTTGATAAACGCCATATTGAACTTGAACATCCTATTCGTGCGATTGGTCTAATTGAGGTTCCTGTAAAGCTTCATAAAGAAGTGAGTGCACAAATTAAACTTAACATCAAAAATAGTGCTGAGTAATTCGTTGACACTATAAGTAAATCTTGTAAAGGAGGGAATAATTGTGGCAGAAGCTCAAGAATTACGAGTGCAACCTCATGATTTAGTAGCGGAACAGTCTGTTCTAGGGGCTATTCTCATTAACCCGGAAAAGTTGATTACAGTTCGAGAATTTATCGAAGCAGACGACTTTTACAAGTATTCCCATCGTGTCATTTTTAAAGCAATGGTAACGCTGTCGGATCGAAATGATGCCATTGATGCCACGACAGTACGTACCATTTTAGATGACCAAGATGACCTCCAAAATATAGGGGGTATTTCTTATCTTGTAGATTTGGTCAATAGTGTCCCAACATCCGCAAATGCTGAGTACTATGCTAAGATTGTGGCTGAGAAAGCCATGCTTCGACGTATTATAAATAGGTTGACAGAGACTGTCAACCAAGCATATGAGGGCGCAACGGAATCTGATGAAATTATTGCGAATGCTGAGAAAGCCTTGGTTGATGTTTCAGAGCATAGTAATCGTAGTGGTTTCCGCAAAATATCTGAAGTTCTTGATGTCAATTTTAATACTTTGGAGATGCGTTCACAGCAAACATCAGATGTTACTGGGTTACCAACAGGTTTCCGTGACCTTGACAAGATTACAACAGGTTTACACCCTGATCAATTAATTATTTTAGCAGCTCGTCCCGCAGTTGGTAAAACGGCCTTTGTGTTGAACATTGCTCAGAATGTTGGCACCAAGCAAAATAAAGCTGTTGCAGTCTTTTCACTAGAGATGGGGGCAGAAAGCTTGGTTGATCGTATGTTGGCAGCTGAAGGGATGATTGATTCCCATGCTTTACGTACAGGTCAATTGACAGAGCAAGATTGGAATAATGTGATGATTGCTCAAGGGGCATTGGCTGAGGCACCTATTTATATAGATGATACCCCGGGTATAAAGATTACTGAGATTCGTGCACGGTCCCGTAAATTGTCACAAGAAGTAGAGGGTGGTCTCGGTCTTATTGTGATCGACTATTTGCAGTTGATTACAGGGACGCGACCAGAAAATCGCCAACAAGAGGTTTCAGATATTTCAAGACAGTTAAAAATTCTGGCCAAGGAGCTTAAAGTTCCTGTAATTGCCTTGAGTCAGTTATCTCGTGGGGTTGAACAACGTCAGGATAAACGTCCAGTCTTGTCTGATATTCGTGAGTCAGGATCTATCGAGCAGGATGCCGATATTGTAGCCTTCTTATATCGTGATGATTACTACCGAAAAGAAGGTGAAGAACCAGAGAATGCGATTGAAGATAATACCATCGAAGTTATCCTAGAAAAAAACCGTGCTGGTGCGCGTGGAACAGTCAAGTTACTATTCCAAAAAGAATACAATAAATTTTCATCGATTGCTCAGTTTGAGGAATCATAATTTTCAGATTTAAGGAGATATACATACATATGAGTGATGCATTTGCAGATGTTGCTAAGATGAAAAACATCAAGGAAGCTATTAAGTCACATGAAGGTCAGCTAGTAGAATTGACCCTAGAGAATGGACGTAAACGTGAAAAGAATAAAATTGGTCGATTGACAGAAGTTTATCCATCATTGTTTATTGTTGAATATCAAGACTTCAGTTCTCAAGCAGGAGCTATTAATAATAGTTATGTTGAATCTTACACTTATTCAGATATTTTGACTGAGAAGACTCTCATTCGTTATTTGAGTCCTGAGGAACAAGCTGAAATCGAAAATAAATAAGAAAAAGCCTTTACTTGGGCTTTTTTTCGTGGTAAAATACTAAAGTATGTGAAATAATAGCAGGATAAAATGAAGCTCGTCAACAGGAAGTCGGCTAGAAAAGTAACCTTTGCTGTTTGGGCGAAGTCTTTCTGAACGAATCAGGTTTATCTAAAACGTTATTTCCTAAAAATATTTTTTTATAGGAGGACATTATTAATGTCACGTTATACAGGTCCATCATGGAAACAATCACGTCGCCTTGGTTTCTCACTTACAGGCACAGGTAAAGAATTGGCACGTCGTAACTACGTACCAGGTCAACACGGTCCAAACAACCGTTCAAAACTTTCAGAGTACGGTTTGCAATTGGCTGAGAAACAAAAACTTCGTTTCTCATACGGTTTGGGTGAAAAACAATTCCGTAACTTGTTCGTACAAGCTACTAAAGTTAAAGGTGGAACACTTGGTTTCAACTTTATGGTTCTTTTGGAACGTCGTCTTGACAACGTTGTTTACCGTCTCGGTCTTGCAACTACTCGTCGTCAAGCACGTCAATTCGTAAACCACGGTCACATCCTTGTTGACGGTAAACGTGTTGATATCCCATCATACCGCGTTGAAGTTGGTCAAGTAATCTCAGTTCGTGAAAAATCAGCTAAAGTTCCTGCTATCCTTGAAGCAGTAGAAGCTACTATCGGACGTCCAGCATTTGTATCATTCGATGCTGAAAAACTTGAAGGTTCATTGACACGTCTTCCAGAACGTGATGAAATCAACCCAGAAATCAACGAAGCACTTGTCGTTGAATTCTACAACAAAATGCTTTAATTTTAAGATTCATTTTGCAAAAAGCCCGTTGTTATGGGCTTTTTGTTTATCTTAAATCGTTGATTTCTGGGTTTGCTTAGATATTTGCTAGATTGATTCCATGGCCATCTCATAGAATGAGACGGCTTTTTTGTTTTCTAATAAAAAAAGTCCCTAGTCTAGTACAAGTGACTGGGGATTCGTAATATGATGATAGATGATTTTGAGGTATAAATTATTTATTATCCAATCCGCCTTCAAAATCTGCTGAAACATTTGAAACGTAGTTAGTGAAATAGGCTTCAAAATCTTTTTTTAGTTGGTCGTACTCCTCTTCGGAGTAATCTTTATCCTCTATATAAGCCTGAAATCTGGGAATTCCCAGATCTTTTTGGAGACGTTGGATTACTTCTGTCTTTGTCATAAGAACCTCTCTTTCATTCTTTATTTTACCATATTTCGAATTGTATGAAGCATGCATGTTGTTTTAAAGGTTTACTTTTGATATACTGTCAAAGTTACTTAAGAAGGAGGCTACTATGTCTATTATTACACTAATTTTAGCTGGGATTGTTGCTTTGGAGCATCTCTATATCATGTATTTGGAAACTTTTGCGACACATTCAGACACGACTAGTCGTGTTTTCAATATGAGCAAAGAAGAACTTCAACGTGATTCTGTTACAAACTTATTTAAAAATCAAGGGATTTACAATGGTTTGATTGCTGTATTCCTCTTGTATGGAATTTTTACAAATAGTCAGCTACTTGTAACTGTTTTTGTACTCAATGTTTTCTTTGCTGCTATTTATGGTGCTATAACTGCCAATAAGAAAATTATTTTAACGCAAGGCGGACCCGTAATTTTGACCTTGCTTTCACTTATCATTTCCTTATTTTAAGGATTTTATTGTAAAAGAAAAAAGCTGCTTTAACTATTGAAATGGTTTGCAGCTTTTTTATGCTTTTGAAGTTATTTTATTGTGGAATAAATCGTAGAAGAAAGTCTGTCATTTCTTGAGGTGATTCTTTTTTTCCTTTATTTATCCAGGCTTGACCAGCGCCAAAAATAGCATGCGCAAAATAAATACTGGCATAGTCTTTCTCGAATCCTTTGAGAGCTCTTTCTTCAGCAGTGGGATCAATGAAGTCCTCAGCTATCATACGCTGAAGTTTATGTATCAGAAAATCTTGAATTTCTTTTGATCCATTGGTAGACAATAGAGCTGATAGGAGCTTTTCACGAGTGAGAAATTCAAAGATTTCGAGAAAGGCTCCCTCTTTCTTTCCTTCATATTTATCGAAGATATACTCTAGCTTGTGGAAAAGCTCTTTCTGATAACTATCAATCATTTCATACTTATCTTTGTAGTGGGTATAAAAACTCGAACGGCTAATCCCTGCTGTTTGAACCAGACGAATGGTAGTAATATCATTGAAATCTTGGTCTTCAAGACATATTACTAAAGCATCTAAAAGAGCTTTTTTTGTTTGCGCGCGTCTTTGATCTTTTGACATACAAATCTCCTTTTATACACTTTTAGACTATGTGTCCAAAAAGCGATTGTTTAACATTGATTTTCAGGTAAATGAGTTTATAATTGATTATATCATAAAAATAAACACAATGTCTAAAAAGGAGAAATATGTTAGCAGAATTAAAGGCTCTTCTTAAAAGTCCAAAGCTCTGGATAACTATTATTGGTGTCTCATTGATACCTGCTTTATATAATCTAATCTTTTTGTCTTCTATGTGGAATCCTTATGGTAATGTCAAACACTTACCAGTGGCAGTAGTGAACAAAGATAAGAGTGCTAGTTTCCAGAATAAGACTCTGAATATTGGTCATGATATGGTAGACAATATGTCTAAAAACAAAAATCTAGACTATCACTTTGTGACTGAAAATGAAGCCCAAAAAGGGATTGAGGATGGTGATTACTATATGGTAATCACTTTTCCAGAAAACCTCTCAAGTAATGCAGCAAGTCTTTTGACAAATGATCCCAAGAAACTGGAAATTTCTTATCAAACAACAGCAGGACATAGCTTCGTTTCTTCAAAAATGAGCGATTCTGCCATGTCTAAGTTGAAGGATACTGTTTCTAAAAATATTACATCAACTTATGTTGGAGCTGTCTTTAGGAGTATGTCTCAACTTCAGGGTGGTATGGGAACTGCAGCGAATGGGGCTAGTCAATTATATGCAGGTGCAGGCGCACTTCAGTCTGGGAGTCAGACCTTATCAAATGGCTTAGGAACTCTTGCTGGATCTACACAAACATTGGCTACAGGTGTTGATACCTTGAGTTCAGGCGCGTCTGCCTATACTTCAGGTGTGTCAACTTTGTCAGGCGCTTTGTCACAGTTAAATGCGAACTCTGAGGCTGTTAATTCTGCTGCAGGTCAATTTGTATCAGGAGCAGAGGCCATGAATACCTTAGTTACAGGTGCAGATTCGTTGTCAACAGCGCTCAGTCAAATGGCTACAGCAACAAGTTTATCTGAAGAACAGCAAGCACAGTTGTCAACCCTATCAACTAATTTAACTGATTTAAATACAGCAATTCAAAATCTTAATACAGCGGTAAGTAACACATCATTACCAAGTGGAACATCAACAACATCAGTAGATACAAGTTCAATAGCGACTTATCTTTCAAATATTTCTTCTGCAGCTAGCTCTATAGCTACAGCTAGTGCAACTGATAAAGCAAATGATTTGGCTGCGGTACAAGGAACAGCTGCTTATCAAAGCTTGACGGCAGATCAACAAGCAGAGATTACATCTGCAATTAGTAATGTAGGATCTACAGCTAGTAGTTATGCTTCAACTATTGCATCTGATGTGTCAAGTATGTCAACTGCTTTATCTAGCTTGACAGGTACGACAACAACTAGTAGCGGCGATTCAAGTAGTTTGGCTTCTCTACAAACGTCTATTTCAGGCATTGCAAGTTCGGCGAATGCTCTTCTCCCTGTAGCTTCATCAACGGTATCATCAATGCAAGCTAATATTGCTAATGTCAATTCAGTACTTGTCAATCAATTATCACCAGGAGCAACTCAAGTGGCATCAGGTGTGTCAACCGCTCAAAGTACTCTAGCAACAGGTGCAAGCGCACTTTCAAATGGTTTGTCAACTTATACTGGTGCTGTGTCAACGATTGCCAGTGGTGCTCAAACTCTAGATGCTAACAGTAGTAGTTTAATGACTGGTTTTGCTACTCTTCAGAGTGGTACAAATGCTCTCAATACAGGAGCTCAACAATTAGCAACTGGAGGAAATACCTTAACAAATGGGTTGACAAGTTTGTCAACTAACCTTTCCACATTGTCTGATTCATTAAATAAGGCTAATCAGCAACTATCTCTTGTTTCTGTAAACTCAGACAATGCAAAAATGGTTAGTGCTCCGCTTAAAGAGAAGAAAACTGATAAGGATAAGGTTGACACTAATGGTGTGGGGATGGCTCCATATATGATTTCTGTTTCTCTTATGGTTGTCGCTCTTTCAACTAATGTTATCTTTGCTAAGAGCTTGACAGGAAGAAACTTTACGAGCCGTTTTGATTGGGCTAAGAATAAGTTCTTTATCAATGGTATCATTACGACTATGGCTGCAATTGCCCTTTATATTGCCATTCGATTTGTGGGAGTTGAACCAAATCATCCATTAGCTACATTTGGTATGATTCTCCTTGCAGCATGGACTTTAATGGCGCTCGTTACAGCTCTTGTGGGTTGGGATGATAGATATGGTGCATTTGCTTCTATGATTATGCTCCTTTTGCAGCTAGGTTCTAGTGCAGGAACTTATCCAATTGAACTTAGTCCTAAGTTCTTTAAGGTCGTCCAACCATTCTTACCAATGTCCTACTCCGTATCAGGTCTTCGTCAAACTATTTCAATGACAGGACAGATCTCAGATCAAGTACGTATGTTATTCATTTTCTTACTTATTTTTGTAGTTGTAGGTATTATTATTTATAGACCAAAGTCTGAAAATGAATAAACTAAAGGCCGGCTCTAATGTGAGCTGGCTTTTTATGTTATTCAACAGTTATATCACCGAGGTCTGAGGTAATAGTTAGTGTGTTATCCTTTGAAATCTTAAGGTTATTTGTGATGTCCACCTCTCCTGAATGACTATCGGCTTGAACATTGAGCGTGTAATCTTTAAGAACTATTTCAATATCACCGGATGTAACATCAAGTTTATTGTGACCATTGAAAATCAGGTTATCTCCAGAGTAATCTCCCATTGCAATAGATAAATCTGAGTTAGTAAAAAGTGTATGATCACTATCAACACTACCAACATCAAGATTAGCTTTTAGGTTGCTGACAATCATTTTAGTAAAAGTTAGGTCCCCTACATTTAGATTGATGTCTGCTTGTTTGATGGTGCTATTACTTAAATCTAGATTTCCAGTTGCTAAATCAACCTTTAAAAAATCAATCGTTTGTTTTTTAGGGAGTGTAATGACAATGGTTTTATTTCTGACTTCCTTGTTGAGAGTAGAAAGCCTTACTAAATCTTTTAATCCGAAAAAGTTAATATGTTTGTTAGAAGTCGAATCTAATTCAGAGTTGTTATCATTGATAGTCAATTGACCATCCTTTACAGATGTGTCAATTGGATTTTTTGTTTTTTGGTAGTAAGAAAGCGTTGCTTTGTCAACTTCACCATTTTTTATAAGCACATTGTAGCTACTACTTTTAATATCAATTTTATTGAAGTCCTTAACTTCTTTCTTGACATAATCTTGCTCACTTATAGTTTTATTTTGTAAATCTGTTAAGCCACCTTGGCTATAACCCCAAGCTACTAATCCTCCTCCTAAAAATAGAGAGATAAGAGACACTCCGAGGACAATCTTTTTCCAAGTTTTCATGATTTTCTTCCTTTCTTGATGAGCCATTTAATCAATAGGGTAATTAGCTTTACAATAAGTTTACAGATTTCAAATGAAATCAAAAGCAGTAAGAGTGCTCCTCCAAACATCAATAGACCTAGACCCACTCCAAACAGTGTTGAAGCTAGTGAAACATTTAAGAGAGAGAAGCTTGTAAAGAAAGTGTAAATACCACTAATGAGTAAGGCAAAAGTAAGAGCTAAGGCAGTCACTATAACTGCAAAAATAACCACAAGAAGTGTTAATAGCATAGCTAGGAAGAATAGTAGAATTGGTAAGGCGACTGGACTGGCTAAAACAGCTAGAATCGCAATCCAGAGGATAGTTGTTTTATTACGTAAGCTACTCTTTTCCTCAATAATCTTTTCGTCTAGAAGACGACTAATGACTTCATGTGCTGCTTCCTTAGGTGTACCCAATTCTGCAATAACCTGAGCTTCATTTTCAGGTCCAGCCTCTTCAAAATATTCCATGAAATATTCGAGAGCCTCTTCATAGTCCTTTTGTGGTAATTTTCGTAGATATTTTGTTAATTTGGCTATATATTCAGTCCTTGTCATGTCTTAATCTCCCTTCTACAATACCATCCAGAGTTTCTTTATAGGTTAACCATTCTTCATTAAGAAATTGAAGTTGATTTTTTCCCTCTTGGGTAATACTGTAATATTTACGTTTACGCCCTTGATACGCTTGGCTATAAGTGGTCATATAGCCTGCTTTTTCAAGCTTTTTTAGAATAGGATAAAGTGTTGACTCCTTGATATTAGCCACAAGCTTAATGGTTTGACTAATTTCATAGCCATAAGAGTCTTCTCTATCTATAATAGCTAGTATTAGGAACTCTATCAGGATTGACGATGTTGGAAAATACATAATGTGCTCCTTTGCTTTTAGGATATGTATAAAAATTATATATAATTATTTTACACATTGAGTGTATCTCTTTTAGAAAGATATGTCAATATTTTATATATAAAAAATTTATATAATAGGGATAACTTATTTTTTATGATAATATGAAGTCAAGGAGTTCTTATGACTATTAAAGATAAACTAGCTCATTACGAGCCAAAGCCACTAGGGGAGAAAGGACGCTATGCAGTGCTTTTACCCTTGATATATGATGTAAAAACTGATAAGTATCAAATCCTTTACCAAGTACGAAGTGAGCATATTTCTCAACCAGGTGAGGTTTCTTTTCCTGGTGGCCGTGTCGAAGAAGGTGAGACTTTTCAAGAAGCTGCTATACGAGAAACTTGTGAGGAATTAAACTTATTTCCTGATCAAATTGACATTTGGGGAGAGATTGATTATCTGATTCATCAGGGGAGAACCATCCATTGCTTTGTTGGAAAGATAAATATAGAAAATTGGGAGGATATTCATCCAAATGAAGAGGTGAAACGGTTGTTTACAATCTATGTTGACACGTTGTTGACAGAGAATCCGATTTATTATAAAGTGATTTCTACCTTGAGTGATGCGAAAGATTTCCCATTTTTCTTGGTAAAAAACAGAGAAAAATACAATTTTGGATATAGTGAACGTCATATTCCTTTTTACAGAAACTTGACAGAAAATATATGGGGGATGACAGCTATGTTTACACACAGATTTACAGATATTCTGAAAGATTTAGAGTAAAAATAAAAGATCAACGGTAATATGTTGATTTTTTTACTATTAATTAAATTGTTTATTTGCTACAAAAGGAGTGAAATTTATTTCTGAGACAGGGGTCTAGAGTATTCCTAAAATGATTTTCAAAATTAATATGGAAGCTTTTAGCTAGGTGGTCAACTTCAGAGTAGACAAGATTTTTTTGTTTCATTTGTGTCATTCCTATACTAAAAGGGGAGTATTATGTAGATAGAGGCTGTTATGCTTTGGTGTTATTCTGCCTAAGATTGATGATTCTATTGATTTTTCTGAGGGAGTTACCTATGTTGAAGAGAAGGTAAAGCATATAACTATAAATAGTAAAGCTCCAAAAATCTGGGACAATACTGAGACTGTAGACAAATAGGACTGTTGCACTAACAAAAATTAGACAGCTACATATTATTGAAAGTAGAGGATATCCTTTTGAAAATAATAGGCTTTCTATGATTAAGGCAAAAGCAGGTAGCAAAAGAGTTAGAATGATAATAATAAAGATGAAGCGTTGTGTATCATCTAGCATCAAGTTACCCAATGATTTACCTAGGTAAAACCGAGAATCACTTCCCCCAGGATAAATCAATTCTCTTGTCAAGGGACTAACTAGGATTAGGGTGTCAAATAATGAGAAAGCCGCCCATCTCCAAATAGGGAAAGCCCATTCTTCCTCAGATAATTCTCTCTGAGTTCTTTCTTCAGTTAATTCTAATTTGATTGTCATCAATATGTACCTCTTTTGGAAAGTCGTTATTTTGATTTAAGATATACCATCCATCTGGTAGTTCAGAGTTTTTAAGTACCTGTTCTAATTGAGAATGTAAGTCAATTTCTTTAGTCGTGGAACCAGAAGGAAAACTCAATTGGACAGTAAGTTGTTTGTTTCGTAGAGCATCTTTAAGTGAAAAATCATAATAGCCACCTAGCGCTTTAGAATGTCCCCTCTCATAAGTATAGAGCGTCGTGTATGGTACAGGTTCTATCTGAACAATAATATTTTTTAAATCTTTCTCGGATCTTAGAGCTTTAGAGATATCATTGATAAATTTTTGATTTCTAGGGTTGATTTTAATAGACTTTTTAATAAAGTCGTCCCCATATTCTCTTTCATCAGGTAAAATCTTATATTCACTATTTTGGCGATTAAAATCTGAGTCGCTTTCTGTTGGGCTGGCAATGTAAAGATAGAGTAAATCTTGAATATGGAGAGGAAGTTGAGTATTTACATGTTCTTTTTTGTTATTAATGGTCTCTTGATAATCAATATGGAAAATCAGGTAATGTTTAACCTCATCTTCTTTATTCATACGATAAGTAATTTTATCTGCCCATCCGATACCAGTTATCTGCACCTTTCCTTGAAATCCACGAGTTTTATAAAAACCTCTAATATTTTCTTGAGCATTGTAATAGAAAAAGATAGCAATCATGGTCAATAATAAAATCAAGGGCATAGTAATTTTAAGGTATTTGAAGTTATTTTTACCATATTAGTTATGACTCTCCTTAACTAGTAGGTTGTAATCTTTTTGACTTTTAACTTCCTCGAGGTGTCCAGTCGTTGTATCAGTACTTGTAAAATACCAATAGATACCCTCCTTATTTGGTGTTAACTCCTTTTGGAGTTTAATGGCATCATCCAAATTAAGTGAATCAGTTGTTACGATAATTAGGCTGAATCTTTTTTTGAGCGATTGGTCACTGTATTCGTTATTGTCTTGATCTTTGTAATCAGCAAAATTTCTTTCTTTGGTCCAGATAAGGGGCATGGAGTTGATAATGAGGGGATCCTCTTTATGACCTATAGAAAAATTATCCTTTGAAAGGAGATAGCGGTAAGGTTTAGCAAATTCGTAGTATTGACTGACTTTTGCTGGTTTGGTTTTGTTGCCTTATGGGTGCGTAAATTGACATAGAATACTTTTTCGTTGTCATAGGATGAAAATTTCACAAACTCATTCCTACCATCGGAGAACATGGTATTATCCATGGAACCGGGATCATCATATCCTAGTTTCTTAGCAAGGTCTAGTACATTAATAGTGTATCCTTTTCCAGTATCTTTACCAAGCTGATAATAGTGGATAATATCATAATTTTTAGAGTCCTTCTTGTGTTTAGATGCTTTATACCTAGATTCTTGGAAGGCTAGATAGGTGCGACCGACGGCTAATTGACTTCTCTCCAGTGCTTTTTCATTTCCAAACTTAACACCTAAAACGTTAAAGTTTCCAATTTTGACGTTTTGAAAGGATGTTACAGTAACTTTTTTGTTAGTATAGTCGTAAAGTCTATCGTCTAAAGAATAATCGGCTTGAAGTCTATAACCATAGCGAACGAATGTACCTGTAAGTAGAATGGTTATAAAAATAAGGAGATAAACATGCCACATACGCCATCTAAATGTTTCTATTTTTGTCATAGGAGATCCTCTTTGAGTAATAGAAAAACCATGAAAATCTTATTTTCATGGTTTTTAATTCAATTATTTTACTTCAGTAAGAATCAGAGAAGTTAGTACCGTCTGAAATTAAATATTATCTTGGTCAAAATTATGAGATTTTAGTTGAAATAGAAGAGGTTGATTACTTCGATACGGACTTTAGCAGAGCATCCCATCGACTTTCTTTGGCTGAAATAACTGAAATTGTTAAATATCAAAGTATGGACAATGTTTGAAGCAACTACCAGAAGGCATAGGAAAAGGTGAAAGGGAATATTGGGAAAACAACTATAAAAGAGATAGATAAAGGGCTATTTTGATTGTTCACGAGAACCAAAATCTGATATTGCTTTTGTAGATATGAGATTTTTCTATGCTAGTGTTGAGTGTGTGGAACGTGGATTGTATCTTTTAAGGACCTCGCTTTGTGTGATGAGTAGAGCAGATAATTCAAACGGACTTATCTTAGCTTCCTCTCCAATGTTCAAGAAAGTCTTTTGAGCACTACAAGAGGCGAAGTCACAAACTCCGCCTCCTTCTACATATTTTTTGTTATAATAGAATATTTTATTTGAAATATCAAGACTTATGCTTGATAAAGCTAGAAAACTTACCCTTTTCCAGCAAGAATATCTGATACTTTATACAATCCTGGGGAATATGTCCGACCAAATAGTTTTTTCGTCAAGGCATTAAACGTATAATGGTCATCTAAAATCAAGACTTCGTCATACGTTTTTAAGAGTGCAATAAAGTCATCGTCTGTTAAATTGGAACCATCTCTAGTATCGATATTTTCATTGCCGAGGTAATAACTTGTTGCGCTGTCGCTGTATGATGCCATTAAATCTAAAAATTCTTGGTCAGCCGTCACAAAATTTTCTCTGGCATCAACATTGACATCCCACAGATAATAACGACTAGCATATTGGACAAAATAATTATCTACATTCTCCTTATCTGCTGTTACAACCAAAATTCTATCCGTTGACGAATTACTCTGACTTCCAGTAAACTGATGAATTTCTTTTACGACCTCGTTTGTTTCCTGATTGTTATTGTAAACAATGCTATTATTTTCTGACAAGAACATTCCAATGGCATAAACTGTCAAAACAAGGCTCGCGTATTGGTACAAGTGTTTATTAAATAAGCTCTTGTAAGACCTAGCATTACGTTTACTAATGATTTTTTCATACAGACACTTGTCCATTACCCATGCTAAAGCCATGGTCAAACAACCAAAAGCAAAGATAACGATGCTCGAAGCATAGCGCTCAAATCCTGCTAATTCTAACGCTTCATCAGTCGGCATTGCTGTCAGATACATGAGTAAAATGCCAATATAGTAAGTCACAATCGAAATATCAACAAATCCCCAAGTCAACAAGACAAATTTCTTATATTTCAAACGAATGCCAATCACAATAAAGGCAATCAGCATAATCAGATTGATTATCAAAATTCCATTGCTTGCCAAACTGTCAAACGTAAACACCGATTTGACAAAAAGAGTGATAATTTTTTGTGGGTCGCCTGACAGATTTCCAGTCAATACCTGACCAAGTTCTGACATGGACACCGCATGCTTGGCACTTGAGGCATTTGGGAAATTATCCGTCACATGCTTTTGCCAAATAACAAAAGGAAGACAGCTGACTAGCAAGGTCATTATGAGCAGCACTAGTGCTTTTAAACGTGCTCTTTTACGAACAAGTAAACGCACAATACAAACCACATAAACTACTAAAACGAGAGCGACAAAGAAAAGTCCACTTACTTTGACGATACTTAATAATCCAAGAATTACCGCCGTATTTAGCGACAAAAACCAGAAACGATTACGATAGACAAAACAACCTGCTATGGCTGCCAAGGCCAAGGCCGGAAGCAGAAAATCAACCAGCAAATTATTTAATCGAATAGCAACGTTGAACGTATTAAAAACAGCAAACGAAGCAAAAATCATGCTAACCATTAAGACACGTCGATCATCACGAAGTGCCGCAAACATGGCATAAAGACTGGAAGCAATCAAGAAGAATTGCCCGACCAACATACTACCTTCTGAAAAGCCTACGATAGTCGTGAAAAAATAAATGAAAAGTGAACTTCCAACAGGATAGGTATAATAACTAATAATCGTATCCTGCTGTGTTGGCAAAGCATTATTGATATGGAAAAATTTTACAATCGTTGCCCAATGCGTAAAATTATCATAATGTAAAAGCGGTGAATGCCAGAGCGTTATTCCAAACAAAAGCAAATAAGCCATCATTCCAAGCGCAATATAATCAAGTCTCCTAAAGCGATATTTCTTTTTCCATACCGCCCAAAGATAATAAAGACTCAAAAGACAGCCCAAAACAGAAATGGCATACACGGTCTGCAACATAAAGCCTAACAAACTACCAAGGTACAATACCAATGTAATGACTGAAAATGTAAACACCCATGTCAGACTGCGATTCATCTTCACAGTATTACGGAAAAAGGCATTGTACCCCATGGTAATCACAAAGAACAACAGTAATCTAGCAATACTAATCATACTCTCCCTCTCCATTCATTTGCTAAGGCTTTAAAAGCAGGTAAGCTATCCAAATCCGCTAAATTGGTAACTCTATAAAGCGATTCGTCTCTATCAATATCATAGGACACAAAAGTCAACTGAATTGGCAAATCTTTGTAGGTAAATGCGACATTCGGTTCTTTTTTAGGATTTGTCAATTTTCCAGAAAATGTCATGTAATAATAATCTGTCTTTCTAAGCTGGCATTTTTTTCCAGCAACCTGAACCTCTTCATTAACACGAACTTTCGGAAAAGCTACTTGGTCATAGGCTGAAACAGGACGTTCATTATTTTGGAAACGTTGACTAAAGTTCTCAAATAAATCATCCCATGTTGTCATCCAAGGGTCTTTTTCCTTCGGAAGATTGTGATTAATGCGGTCATAAATGTACTGATAAAATTCGCGCTTATCAGCTTCAGGAATTTCTGAAAATTGAACGCCGTAGCGCCAACCATTATCAATCGCAAAAACACGAACAACATGACCTTTTACCCTCGCATGGTAATCACGTGATTGCAAATTAAGCGTCAGTTCTTTTTCTTTCGGCAAATACAATGGTAAATCCGTATAGAATGAAATCCCCGTTTCTGAAATATCACAGACTCTCACTTGGTAAGAATCATCATCAACCTCAATAACCATAGCTTCATCAACAGTAAAACGCTCACTTGAGCGATAAATCGGACGACCAAGCGCACAGAAAATCGCAAAGGTCAAATTGATGATATGATAAATCAACCAAAAACTGATAATACTTCCATAAAAAAGCTCTGAACCAAATTTTCCATAGTTAAAAGTCACCAACCCATAAACGGCTAATCCCCATAAAACAAGATAAGGAAGCGCATAAAGGTACAACGTCCACGACGTATCATTTCCCTTACGTGTCACCTTAAATTTTTTTTCGCTAATGCCAAAGGACTCCAACATCATGGGAATAAACAAATACGGAGCAAAAATCGTTTCCACAATTTCTCCCCAAACCTGTGTTCGGTATTGTTTTGAGACTTCTCGCATTGACAAGTGTGTCAATGCGTAACTTGGCAACCAGAATAGGAACAGTAGCCAGATATTTGACACCACCACACGCACATGGAAAACCGTATATAAAATCGGTGCCAAGATATACAATAACCGTCTAAAGAAAGACCACCAATAAAGATAGCCATTAATATAAACAATTCTTTGCCCCTTTGTCAATTTGGGATTAAAGAAGATATTCATATTGTAGCTACTGCGAATAACGCCACGTCCCCAGCGCGCGCGCTGTTTGATGACACTCTTCAAATCTGTTGGCGTTAACCCGCTAGCCATTGGACTTTTCGTCGAATAATTTACATAACCAGCCGCATTCATCCGAACACCTAGCTCGAAATCCTCCGTAATGGTATCTGTCGGAAAACCACCAACATCTTCAATCGCCTTGCGGAAAATAACCGTATTAGACCCCGTATAAACCGCTGCACCGTGCGAATTATTGCAAACATTAATTTCTTTGGAAAAGAAATCTTGTTCGTTTGGTAAGGTTGATTCTGAAAACAAGTTAAATTGGAAAATATCAGCATTGTAAAAACTTTGTGGCGTTTGAATCAAACCAACTTTTGACTTATCATAATCGTCACCATTTTCATAAGCCTCAACTTGTTCAACAAAATAAGGCACAGTTTCCAACAGGAATTCACGATAAGGAATCATATCCGCATCAAATGTCGCCACCAAAGGTGATGACGTCTGACGTAAAGCATTATTGTAGTTTCCTGATTTGGCATCTTTATTATCCGCCAAACCAAAATAACCAACACCAAGCTCATCAGCCAATTTGGCAACTTCTAGACGATTGGTATCATCACAGACGTAGATATGCACCTTAGACTTATCAGGATATTCCATAAAAGTACAGGCATTAATCGTCTTATAAAGCAACTCTGGATCCTCATTATGCGTTGCAATCAAAACATCCACATCTGGGTAACGCTCCTTAGCAATCTCAGGCTTTTTAAGCTCAAAGTCCTTTTGCTTATTCCAAATGAGAATGTAGCCTGTAATGGCTGAAACTACCTCACTTCCCCACAATAAAATCCCAAAGATCAGCGCAAACCATGAATCATGCCACGGAATAGTCGCCACCAAACGCCAAGTTAAATAAAAGGCAGTCGTTACAAATGCAACGAAATAGAGTATCCTCTTACTAGTCTTCATTCTCACCTCCACTAAAAATCAAATGTTTTTGCACAAAATAACTGACAAAGAAAAGTGTACCGTCAACTAAAATCTTCACCAATGAAATTGGCAGCGTCGTCAAGGCATTTCCTAGAACTGTTACCAATAAACTTGACAAAACAATCTGTACTACCACCAAAGTGAAGTATTTTATCGCACTATTTGATTGACCTCGTTTAAAGACCACCTTATGATTCAAGGTGAAATTAACAACAGATGATATCGCACGCGCTAAAATCGAAGCTAACGTCACCGCACTAAAACTCAATCCATTAAACAAAGAAATTAAAATCGTAAAAGCAACAATATCAACCAAGAAGGAAAACAATGCTGAAAAAATGTACTTGAAGAAAACCTTGTAAATTCTAATCGAGTCACGAATCGCATCAAAATGCGACGACTGATTTTCATCCAAATAAATCGTTGCAATGCCAACTTCACAAATCAGAATATTGTCCTCTTTTGCCTCAAGTAACATATTCATCTCAAATTCATACCGTTCACCCTCCACGGTTAAGAGTTTTGGCAACCATGACATAGGAATCACACGAAGCCCCGTTTGCGTATCAGAAACGTTCATACCTGTCATAGCCCCCAAGACGTCTCTTGTCAATAAATTTCCAAATTTACTACGTAAAGGAACAGATTTTTCAAATGTTCTAACACCCAGCACCAAACTATCAGGATGTTGCAAAAATTCAGCCAAACATTTCATCATGTCTTCGTAGGTATGTTGACCATCAGAATCAATCGTCACAATTCCTTTGGCATTAGGAAAATTGTCCAAAATATATGAAATAGCCGTTTTTAAAGCACGACCTTTTCCTTTATTATCATCATGTCTTTGCAAATGACATGCATAGTCACTCTGCGCTATTGCAAATAACGGTGCAAAATCAGCTCCACTACCGTCATCGACTAGAATAATGTCAAACATTTGATTTTCCTTATCCCGAATATTTTTCAAAAGTTCCAACAAACGGTCATCAGGTTCATAGGCAGGAATGACAATAACAACATCTTGAAACATCATCGACGTTCTCCTTTCTGACTTTTATTTTCGTACATTTTCTTATCAGCTATTGCAAATAACGGTGCAAAATCAGCTCCACTACCGTTATCGACTAGAATAATGTCAAACATTTGATTTTCCTTTCTGACTTTTATTTTCGTACATTTTCTTATCAGCTATTGCAAAAAAATCAACGAAGTTTTTATGTGATTGATAAGAGTCCGTATAAGCACCTAAAGATGCTGTAATCCCCATATCTTTGAGAGTCATTTCTGCTTGAACAAGTTTTATTAAAAATTCAGCTTGATTTTCAGAAACTCCAGGGAGTAAAACCGCAAATTCATCTCCACCTAACCTTGCTATTACAGCACTTTCAGGCATTATCTTCGTTAAAATATCACCAAATTCAATTAGAATCTTATCTCCCGTAGCATGTCCAAAGGTATCATTTGCTTCCTTGAATTTATCCAAATCAGATATAATAACCGTAATTTGTTCTTCTTTACGTGTCAGACATTCCTCAAAAGCAAGCTCAATATATCGTCGATTATGAACCCGTGTTAAAACATCTTCGTATGCCATCCTCTGTATTTCAAGTTCATGAAGTCTCTGCTCTGTAACATCAAGAACAAAACAAAAAACACCAATCACTTTTTGGCGATTGTTATAAATGGGAGAATACATATTTTGCCAGTAAAGCGTTTTGTCGCCTGTCTTAATAGTATCCATAAATATAAATGTTTCACCCTTTTTCGCACGATCAACATTTGCTTTTAAACGCGCAGCATTTTCACTATTAAGATAATTCATTGGAAAGTCACCAATTTTGGGAGTGAAATAAAAGATTTCTTCCATGAGCCGAATATCATTCTTATTAACCGCAATAAAACGATAATCTAAGTCTACAGCATAGACGTTAATAAGTTTCGAACTCTGTAAGATAAAGTGGGATAGCATATGCTGTCTTCGATTAAGGTAAGATGCTAGGGTCCAAAGAACTAGTAATCCTATAAAGATTGCTAAAACGATGGGATTATCATGGTCAATCAAAACATCATCATACACTAAGCGCATTAATAACATTAACGCAGCAAAAATACTTAAGTACGTTAACAATCTTTGATGCTTGATTAAAAAATCACTTACTTTTCCTAATACCATTACAGCTTCACCATTCTAAGTAGTTTTAATACCTTCAGCATCCAAACTGTCTGTAACAAAACGTCCTGTAAAACCACCGATGAAGCCCGTAGCAGTATTGTCAATTCCTAAACGTTGTAGAATACGGCTGACATTAATACCCTTACCGCCAGCGAATTTATCATCACTCTCTATACGGTTAACTTCACCAATCTCTACCTTGTCGATACGAACAATGAAGTCGATTGATGGGTTTAGCGTCACAGTATAAATCATACTTCAATAACCCTCGTTTTCTCTTTTAATTATTTAAGGAGCCCTTCTTCCGAAGCATTTGTGATTATGGTTACTTTCTCAACCTCGGCTACCTTAGCATAGGTAACCTGACCAAGTTTAGAAGCATCAGCTAGAACATAGGCTTTTTGCGCATTAGCTATCACTGTTCGTTTAATGACCGCCTCTTCCATATCTGGCATTGTGAAATAATTGGCATCAACTCCATTAGCACCAATGAAAGCACAATCAAAATTCAGTTGTCTGATTTGTTCCAGAGCTGTACTTCCAATAGAGGCATCTGTTGAATGTTTAACCTTACCACCAATAATCCTAGTACTAATACCGAGATCTACCAGCTTAACAGCATGATGGATAGAATTAGTCACAACCGTCACCTGACGATTCATTTCCTCTGGATATGGTGAATATTTGTCATAAGTTCTAAGCCCAGCCTCAACGTGACCAATACTTACTTTATTGTAAAATGCAACCAATCCAGCAGCAAAAGTTGTTGTAGTATCACCATGAACTAAAACCAAATCAGGTTGTTCTTTCTTAACAACTGGATCAAAATTAGCCAAAATTTTAGAAGTAATTTCCTGAAGTGATTGATTTTTTTCCCATGATATCCAAATCATAATCAGGAACTATTTCAAAAGTCTCCAAAACCTGGTCAAGCATTTGACGGTGTTGAGCTGTGACTACTGTAATAGTATTAATGGTTTCTTGATGTTTTTTCAACTAAAGAATTAACGGCGCCATCTTAATTGCCTCTGGTCTTGTCCCAAAGACAACCATAATATTTAATTTTCCCATAAGATCCCCCCTATGACCTATACGAAATCAATATAATATTGACAAATAAGACTCTACATTATCACTTTATTATCCCCAATAAAAAGGAAAATGAGTTATCCTTTCTCCAAAAGCATTAAAGGGAATGCCCTCGCTATTGGTCTTGTTTTGCAAATGATGTAAAGTAGATAAAGAAAAAGGTCTCAATAAAAAGACTATCATTACGTATAAAATTCAAGAAGTAAGACAAGAAAACTAAGTCATATCATCCAAGGATATCAATTGTTTTGAGATTTTCTAGTCTTCTCCCCCGAATTTAAAAATACACTATTTAATAAATAAAAAAACTGCAGGAGAAAAAACGCTTTGCTAATAAAAGTGTTTTTGAATCCAGCAGTATTGCTAATTTACATATATTTCATAAAAACTTCTCCCCATTTTAAAGAGCGTCCCCTTTACTTACGCTCTATCCCCATCTTACAAATCAAAACATCGGTATGATAACCCTATCCCAATACCATATCACATAGCACCAAGTACCAACAAGTAATCATTCAACTCTCCCCAAAAGAGTCAAAATATTACAAACAGGTTGGCTTCGAGTTACTACTACCCATGTTCCCTATTCATATAGACGCTATAATTATAGCATGTTATTTTTATTTTTCAACCTTCTTTCAATTTTTTATTATTTTAATGTATGTGATAAGCATTATAATGAGGTCGTTTGAATTAAGCACTCCTACTTAACAAATACTAATCAAATGATATTTATCTATATTTTAATAAATAATAATTAAACACCCTTTGGCTTTTAAATGGATTTGCATAAAAAAATCAGAATTCTTATTAAAATTCTGATGTACAGTAAAATCTGTACTTTTGTTTTTTTAAAATAATATAAAAAGCACTCTAGCTTCTATAGTTTAAACAAAACTACAGATTTTAGAGCGCTATTACTAAAAGAATAGAGTATTAATATTGATAATTAGACATTAGTCCTAATTAATTAATTCAAGGAGGGATATTTATGGCAAAGGGAATACTAATTAAAGCTCCAGATCTTTTTACAGTTGACGAACAGTTAGATATTCAAAAACAATTTAAAAGTGATGACATTGAGATTGCTTTCCTTAAGGGGGATCAGATTCAAGCTTCGTTCAATTCTTTTATTGAAATGTTGATTAATAATGATTTTTTGAATGATCTTGAAATAGCTCTATGTGTAGATATTTTGAAAGATATTATTAAGATTATTTCTAAGATGAAAAAAAAGAGGCTCTTTGTCAACTGTAGTGGGTGACGAAAAGCTAACATCTAGAGAGAACCTGATAGGTTTTCTCTTTTTGTATGTTCAGAGTGATGAAAACACGCTTCCTAAAGTTAATAAAGTTTCTAAAACCGAAGCCCAGACGTTTGATGTCTTTGATAAGCTTATTGATCCCCTCCAATTTTGCATTTGAGTAATGTGTTTCTAGTGCGTTTTTGATGTATGGTTTGTGTCTAAATAAGGTCCTAAAGACAGTTTTGAAGTAATGATTGACCTTGCTTATATTCTCATCTATGAGTTCAAAAAACTCATCCCCCATCTTCTCCTGAAAGTGAAAAAGCAAAAGCTGATAGAGGTTATAATAATTAGCGAGTTCTTCTGAAAAGTCTAGTGTCTTCCTAACGACTTCATGTGGACTTAAGGTTTGACCAAAGGTCTTTGAGTGAAATGATTTACAAGATAACTTACGGCTGTCCTTTTGAAAGAGTTGCCAGTGATTTTTCAAGGCTCGATAGGGTAGAGACTTCTTATCGAACTGGTTCATAATCGCAATTCTTGTCTTTAAAAAGGCACGTCCAAGGTACTGGATAATGTGAAATCGATCAAGAACAATTTTGGCGTTAGTGAAGAGTTTGCGAGCCAGTGGAATATAAGCTCCAGACATATCCATCGTGATAAACTGTACCTGTTGTCGGACTTTCAATGGGTACTTCAAAAAGTGGTTTCGAATAGTGGTTTGACGGCGATTATCAAGGATGGTTATGAGTTTGTTGGTCT
The DNA here is from genome assembly GCF_041431705.1 of Streptococcus sp. 27098_8_74. NCBI lineage: Bacteria > Bacillati > Bacillota > Bacilli > Lactobacillales > Streptococcaceae > Streptococcus > Streptococcus sp. 27098_8_74. The sequence continues at coordinate 1,070 of NZ_JAPVYF010000014.1, read as the reverse complement.
CATAGTTTTGCGCCACAAAAGAGAGTTCACCTTTCTTGAACCCAAACTCATCCCAAGACATAACAGCTGGGAGCTTGTCATAATACTCCTTGAAAGTAAACTGGTCAAGCTTACGATAGACAGTGGATGTCGACACACGAAGTCTTCTGGCAATATCTGTTAGTGACACCTTTTCAGTAAGGAGCTGTGCAACTTTTTGCCGGACTAGATTGGAGATTTGGCAGTTTTTCTCAACGATTGATGTCTTAGCTACCGTGACTCTCCTACAATTTTTACACTGGAAGCGACGTTTCTTCAGACGTAGTAGTGTTGAAGTTCCCGCTTGCTCGAGAAGAGGGATTTTAGAAGGCTTTTGAAAGTCGTACTTGATCATCTTTCCATGGCAATGAGGACATGATGGTGCAGGGTAATCAAGTTTTGCTTGAATCTCGATATGAGTGTTAGTTTCAAAAATAAGTGAAATCTTGATATTTTGGTCTTTAATTCCGATTAATTCTGTGGTATTCTTAATAAGTCTCATGAGTTCTTCCTAATGATGGTTTGGTCGCTTTTCATTATAGTTCTTATGGGGCTTTTTGTGTACATTGAAAAAGCTCTATAATCTCTACAGGGGTTTTACCCACTACAGAAATTATAGAGCCAAAAAAGAATGTAGTTATACTTGATGCTAAACAAAATGAAAAAACTGCTAAACTGACCATTAAATCTAATACCGGTAAAGGAACAATATATTTAGAAGTGCCATGCGATATTTCTGAATATGAACTCCAAGAGTCGATAGAAAAAATTATCGAAGCAAAAAGTATTCTCGATAATAATAGTAATGAAGGTCTAAATGATTTATATATTGTTGAAGATAAATCTGGAAATTTGTCAATTATGACATTAACCGAGTATATTAATTACAGGAAAAGTATTAGATAAGATATATTGCTATTATTTAATCAAGATTAAGTTGACTTGGCTCATTATGAACAGAAATCAATTAAGAAAAAGGTAGAGAAAAAGGTAGAGTTTAAATTGAAATACAGTGCATTATATTACTTTTGACAAAAAGAAAAAACGCTTGA